>NZ_JBOEQF010000008.1:0-29137 GCF_050689315.1 Aerococcus sp. L_32 | reverse complement strand
GGTCAGTTCGGTGGTCCTTTACCATATTATATGGATGGAATACGTAAGAACGGATTTGTGAACCCCAGGCAATTTCTGATTTTTCACCGCGGATTTCATCTAATTCTTTGGCATTTTTTTCAGCTAGTAAATGCGCTAATTTAGCTTGTAACATCTTCATAGCCGTATCCCTATTTTGGAATTGAGACCTTTGACCTTGTGAGGCCACGACAATACCAGTTGGCACGTGGGTTAACCGAACTGCTGAAGATGTTTTATTGATATGTTGCCCTCCAGCACCTGATGCGCGGAATACGTCCATTTCAATATCTGATTCATCAATTTCAATTTCCGTATTTTGGTCTAATACTGGCATAATCTCCACTGAAGCAAAGGATGTATGCCGACGCTTATTAGAGTCAAATGGTGAAATACGCACCAAACGGTGGATACCATCTTCTGATTTTAAAAATCCATAAGCATTTAACCCTTTGATTTCTAATGTAACAGACTTAATCCCCGCTTCATCCCCATTTTGGAAGTCTAGTGTGGTTACTTGATAGTCGTGTTGGTCTGCCCACCGTTGGTACATTCTAAGTAGCATAGAAGCCCAGTCTTGGGACTCAGTACCACCAGCACCTGGATGAATCTCTAATAAGGCATCGTTATGGTCATACTCGCCACTTAGTAAAATATTGCGCTCATAGGCGCTAATTTTAGCTTGAAAAGCTTGTATTCGATTAACTAATTCCTTAGATAAATCGGGATCTGGTTCTTCTTTAACCATTTCGTTTAAAAGTGTCAATTCTTCATATTCATCCGCTAGATTATTGAATTCATCATAGACCTTTTTCAAGGCGTTATTCGCATCAATTACTGATTGTGCTTTTTCTGAATCATCCCAGAAACCTGGTTGAACCATATCAGCTTCATACTCAGCTAAATCTGCTTCCATTTTCTCTAAGTCAAAGAGACCCCCTGAAGCTGTCAATTTGGGTTTTATTTTGCTCTAGTAAGTTATTAATTTCATATTGTTCCATCTTATATCGCTCCTAATAAAAACACGGGACCAACATGCATGATGATGTTACTCGGTCAATGCCTTGTTCGTCCCGATGTTCATAATATGCTCTTATTTAGCTTGTTTACGTTCTAAGTTTTGACGAATTTCTGATTGCATGAACATGCGTGTTGCATCATATTCAATACCGGCAATCATTTCGTTGAAACGGTCAAATCCTTCAGATTGGTATTCTACCAATGGGTTATTTTGCGCGTAAGCACGTAGTCCAACCCCTTGACGTAATTGGTCCATAGCGTCAATATGGTCAGTCCAACGAGAGTCAACTGCACGCAGGATAACAACTTTTTCAAATTCTAGGGCCATATCTTTGTTATTGATTGAATCAATTTTTTGGTTGAAACGGTCAGCCGCTTTATCAGTAATAAAGGCAATAATTTCTTTTTGGCTTTTACCCTCTAAGTTATCAATGTCTACTTGCGTATTGCGGTATAAGGTTGTTTCGGCAAAATCAGCCAGCGCTTCTAAATTCCAATCAGCACGGTCACCAGCAGTGTATAATTCCACTTGGCGTTTAATGGTCCGCTCAATCATTGGCCACATCACGTCATCCAATGACTCTTCAGCTGAAATCACTTCGAAACGTTGTGCGTAGATGACATCACGTTGTTGACGCATCACTTCATCGTATTCCAGGACGTTTTTACGGGTATCGTAGTTATTCCCTTCAACACGAATTTGTGCACCTTCAACCTGTTTAGTAATCATACGAGACTCAATCACCATATCTGGATCATCTTGATCAAGATTTAAGCTTTCCCATAGTTGTTGGATACGCTCTGACCCAAAACGGCGCATGACGTCATCTTCAAGTGACAAGTAGAAACGTGAGTAACCTGGGTCTCCTTGACGTCCAGCACGCCCACGTAGCTGGTTATCAATACGGCGTGATTCGTGACGTTCAGTACCAATTACAGCTAAGCCACCAAGTTCTTTTACTTCGGGGCTCAATTTAATATCTGTACCTCGCCCCGCCATGTTCGTCGCAATCGTCACGGCGCCCTTTTGACCTGCATCAGCAACAATTTGCGCTTCACGTTCATGATTTTTAGCGTTCAACACATTATGTCGAATACCCAATTGCGTTAAAGCATCTGATAACATTTCAGAAGTTTCAACCGCTACAGTACCTACTAAAACTGGTTGTCCAGCCTCATGGCGGGCAGCGATATCTTTTACAACTGCATTGAATTTCGACTTTAAGTTAGGGTATAAAATATCTGATTTATCTTCACGAATAACAGGTTTATTGGTTGGAATTTGAATAACGTTCATATTGTAAATTTCACGGAATTCTTCCTCTTCAGTTTTAGCTGTACCTGTCATACCAGATAACTTTTCATACATTCTAAAGTAATTTTGGAAGGTAATTGTCGCCATTGTTTTTGATTCATTTTGAATTTCAACGTTCTCTTTGGCTTCAATACCTTGGTGTAACCCGTCAGAAAAACGACGCCCTTCCATGATACGACCTGTGAAACCATCAACAATTTTAACTTGACCATCAACTACAACGTAGTCAATATTTAAAATCATGATGTAGTTAGCACGCAAAGCTGTATCAATATGGTGGATTAAACGGCCATTTTCCATGTCGTATAAGTTTTTTACATGGAAGACATCTTCGGCTTTTTCAATACCTGCTTCAGTAAGGGCTATTGTTTTAGAAGAAACATCAATAACATAGTCTTCCTCTTCTTTTAAACTTTTAGCAAAATAATCTGCGCGTTGATAAAGTGCTGTTGATTGCTCTGCTTGGTTGGAAATAATCAACGGCGTACGCGCTTCATCGATTAAGATTGAATCCACTTCATCGACAACCGCAAAGTATAAAGGACGTTGCACCATTTGGCGTTTGTACACGACCATGTTGTCACGCAAGTAGTCAAATCCAAGCTCATTATTTGTTGAATAAGTAATATCCGCTGCATATGCTTCACGCTTTTCGTCGTTGTTCATACCAGCTTTATTCAAGCCCACTGTTAAGCCTAAGAAAGTATATAACTCACCCATTTGCGCTGAGTCACGGCTTGCCAAGTAGTCATTGACTGTCACGACGTGAACGCCTTTACCAGCTAAGGCATTCAGGTACACTGGCATTGTTGCTGTTAAAGTTTTACCTTCACCAGTTTTCATCTCTGCTATGTTTCCGTAGTGTAAAGCCAAACCACCCATAATTTGTACGTGGTAAGGGAATAATCCAAGGACACGGCGTGCACCTTCTCTTACTGTAGCAAAAGCTTCCACTAAAATATCTTCCAAGTCTTCACCTAATTGTAGCCGTTCTTGGAATGACTTAGTCATATCTTTTAATTGGTCATCTGTGTAATTTGCAAAACGATCCTCTAATGCTTCAACTTGTTTTGCAGTTTTATCAAATTTTTTCAAATCTTTTCTTTGGTTATCAAAAACCTTTTTTAAAACATTTGCCATTATTTTCTCCTTTGGTTCAGAAACTTGTATAAATCTTGGGCTAATGTGTCCAGCGGTATCGCGCTACCCACTATCCCCAATATATTTATCGTCCATTATATGATAGCATTAAAAATTTGTCATTAAAACAAGAAACGGACAGCCTTAGCAGAAATTACAAGATTTCTACAAAATATGCTAGAAAAATAGTTAAATGCATTAAAAAGCTCCAGCATACACCGGAGCTTGTTGTTTTATAAGATTTTTCTGTTTGATTATGCTTCTTCTAAGTCATCTTCAATGGCAATTAAACCATAAGATCCTTTACGACGAGCATATACCAAGGCACCTTTACCAGTTTCAGCATCTTCGAAGATAAAGAAGTTGTGACCTAGCATTTCCATTTGCAATACCGCTTCTTCTGCAGTCATTGGCTTCACAGATAAGGTTTTACGACGCACAATCTTAATTGGGTCATGCCCTTCTTCAGCCTCTTGCTCAACGCGATCAGCTTGCACTTGTGTCTCCACGGCGCCTGGTAAACCAGCACTTACACGAGGTTTACGATTCATTTTTGTTTTGTATTTACGTACTTGACGTTCTAATTTATCTACCACAAGGTCAATAGAACCGTACAAATCTTGAGATGTTTCTTCAGCACGTAAAGTCAAACCACCTGATAAGGGAATTGTAACCTCTGCCTTAGCATCCTTATTCGGATAAACTTTCGCATTTACATATGCAGTTGCATCTGGTGAATCAGTGAAATACCGTTCAATCTTAGAGATTTTCTTTTCAGCATACTCTCTGATTGCTGGAGTGATTTCAATATTCTCACCGCGGACGTTGTATGTAAACATAATCTTTCATCCTTTCTACCAGTAATAAATTACTGGTGAAGCTCCTATAGCTTCTTTATTAGTACTTTTATTATAATGGAAACCGCTTACCAATACAAATAATCTACTCTCAAAAATGCATATTATCTTGCAAGGGTTAATCCGCTTATTTGACTGAAGCCAGCTAATTCAAGTGCTTTATAGGCTGAGAACATTGTGGTGCCCGTAGTATAGACATCATCAAATAAAACAATAGGTCGACGTTGGTCTAATGGACTTATTGCTGGATTAATCCTAATTTTATTAAGGTCTCGTAACCGATTCTGTCGATTTTTATAAGCTTGCTTCCCCTTATTCCCCTCACTTATCAGTAAATCCTTATAAGGAATACGTGCAGCTTCTAATAATAAGGCTGTTTGATTGAAACCTCTATTCGCTACTTTCTCACTAGAGGAAGGCATAGGGACCCAAATCGCATTCTGATCTTTTCGATAAGCAGATCTTAATTCATGAGCAAAAAGAAAACGGCCCCGTATATCTCCCTGCCCTTTTAAAACGACTAACCAATCTTTAAATATTCTATTATATTGGTAGAATGCTTGATTCTTAAAATGCCAATTGTGATACCTATGCCAACTTTGACAATCACTGCAAAATCCTTCTGCATTCACTTCAACTACCATTCCTTCCACAACGGGCCGCCCGCATTGTTTACAGGTATTTTTAATAGGAATAGTTTCTAATCCGCTTAAACATTCTTGGCAAAAAAGAGCTGGTTGAATCCGACCTAAAGACAAGATATCCGATAAGGTTAAGTGAATATCTAAGATATTTTGACAGATTAAACAAGCTGACACTGTATCAGTAGTTGTGCTTTCATCATTCATCAAAGTCTTAAAAAGATTAGTCATCAATTAAACCTCGTTTTCTTGCTTGCTCATTCATCGTTTTAATTTGCCGAATTGCAGCATTTGATGCTTTCGTTTTCCCGTAATGGAGAAAGTACACATCTCCAAAAGGCCATTTAGGCTTTCTACCTACTCGCCCAGATATTTGCACAAGCGCCGCTGTGGTAAAAGTTTGATCTTCGCTCCCCAATACAATGACATCAATATTCGCGAAAGTGACCCCTCGTTCTAAAATGGTTGTTGAAAACAGAAAATCATAGTGTCCATCTCGCATATTTTGCACTTTACTAATTCGATCAGGGTCTTTAGAAGAGACAGATTCAAATCGGTATTCAGCAAACGCTTGTTGACACAATTTAACAAAGGTCAACATCCGGTCGATATGCGGCATAAAAACTAAGACTCGTCGTCTCCTTTTTAATAGTTGGTTTAATAAGCGTTTAAAGACAATTGGCACCTTACCTGCCTGAATGAGGCTTTGCCAATCCCCTACCCATCGGTGGACGGGAACTGGTAGTCGGTGTCGATGGTAACGTGCCGGGAGAATAGACACGGGCATTTTCCCCTCTTTGATTTGTTTTTCATGGCTGGGATTGGGTGTTGCTGTCAGTAAAACCTGTGCACCAGTCTCTTTTACAGCACGATTAGAAGCAAAATATAGCATTGGGTCACCGTCATAAGGGAAAGCGTCAATTTCATCAATAATCAGCAAATCAAAAGCTGCTTTAAACCGAATTAACTGGTGGGTAGACCCAATTGTAAAAGCCGCACCACTATATGATTCTTCAGATTGGCCGTGAAGTAATTGAATAGTTACTTCAGGAAAAGCTGCTTTAAACCTAGGTGCCAATTCATTAGCAACATCAATCCGTGGTGTTGCTAGTGCAACTTTTCCTCCAGCCATCAGCGCTTGATTAACCGCTTCAAAGACCATTTCGGTTTTACCCGCACCAGTAACTGCCCAAACTAAACGTTGACCACCAGTTTGGTAGCTTTGACAAATCTCTTCAGAAGCTTGAGCCTGTTGCTCAGATAAGGTCCCATTCCACGCCAGATAAGATTGGTTTCTTTTCCAGTAATGTGCTGTTGCTGTTTCTTCTAGGTGATAGAGCTTATCGCAGGTTCGCAATTTACCAAAGTTAAGACACTGCAAACAGTAAAGACATTCTATTAAGTCACATTGACAGATATTTTGATGAAAGTTTGTACGGTTACCACAACGAAGACAAGTTAACCGTGAACCGCTTTTCTCTATGGCAGGGAAAATCTGTAGTCCGGGAATTTCTAGTGAGGCCATGGACTCATCGGTCTGGTCAATTTCCTTGGCTGTAACGAGTCGACCTCTTAGTAAGTTGCTAACTGCTTCCATCCTTATCCCCCCTCTTATGAAGTTTATACGGGAAAAATGTCAAAATGCGCCAAAAAAAAAGACCAGGAAACTTCCTAATCTCAATTAAATATAAAAAAAATAAGTGCAATTTTAATGCATGTAAAACCTAGTCTTATTCTAGTCAATATCAGTATTTTGCCACCACACTAAAGCATAGGCAGCTGGCCCAAGATGGGTCCCGATAACAGGGCCTACTGGCGTTCGTTGCATATCTAAGTCTGGGTGATTTTCAGTCATATAAGTCACCAAACTTTGAACTTGCGGGGTATCATCTTCCCCGACAATGGCCACTCTTAAATGGGGATTTGCTTGATAAGCCTGTTCAAATAAATCAAGCATCCGTTTCACTGTCTTTTTATGGGTACGAACTTTTTCAAAAACCTCAATTTTTCCCTGTTCAAAATGCAAGATTGGTTTTACTTGTAATAGGTTGCCAATTCCAGCTGCACTAGCAGAGATACGGCCACCTTTAGCTAAGTGTCCTAAATCTTCCACTGAGAAATATGCGTCAGCAGTTAGCTTCAAGGCGTCTAGTTTAGGCAGAATGTCCATCAATCCTAGACCTTGTTCCCGCAACTTAACGGTTTCTTGAACGAATAACCCTTGACCAATCAAAGAAATATCGGAATTATAAACTTCAATCCGAACATTTTTTTCTTCAGCAACTTCGCTTGCAATCATACTAAAGGTTTGGAAGGTACCAGAAATACCTTTTGATAGGGTCACAACCAAAATTTCATCATGACTGTCAGCTAGCCGCTCGAAGGCTTCTGTGACAAGGCCTGGCGCTGGTTGCGAACTTGTTGGGATCTCATCTAAGGCCGCCATTTTGGCATAAAATTCATCAATCGTGATGTCGATATTGTCACGGTAAGATCCGTCTGAAAATGTGATTGTTAATGGTAGAACTGTAATATCGTGACGACTAACAAATTCGTCTGAAAGATAGGCAGTACTATCCGTTACAATGGCAAGTGACATATAATTTTCTCCTCTAATCCCTGTACTTTGCAGATTGCCACTTGAAAAATGATCAACTGACAATAACTTCAGTGCCATTTTATCAAACATCTGGATAAAATTCGACAAGTTTATCTAGTAAAGCGCTTCAACTTTGTGAAATATACACAAAAGACAGGCAAATAGCTAAAAATAATAAAATATGCTACTCTCAAAGGAAAGAAATGATTAACAAGGAGGCAAGTCAAATGATTGAATACCGGACTGTAGTTGAAGGCGGCGGTAGCCACGAAATCGAAGTGAAAGGGTCCAGATTTATTTGCCATGCACAACGAGTCTTCAATGAAGAGGAAGCCAACGCTTTTATCCAAAAAATTCGTAAAGAACACTACAAAGCCACTCACAATTGTGTAGCCTTTCAAATTGGCGAAAAAAATGAGATTCAACGAGCGCTAGATGATGGCGAACCCTCTGGAACAGCGGGCGTCCCTATGCTAGAAGTTTTAAAACAGCGGAATTTACAAAATATTATCGTTATTGTTACCCGCTATTTCGGTGGTACAAAACTAGGTGCTGGTGGGCTCGTTCGTGCTTACTCATCCGCAGTGTCTGAAGGGTTAGATGCCATCGGTCAAGTAGAACGTAAGCTGCAAACCCAATTAGACATCAAAGTTGCTTACCCATTAACTGGTCAATTAGAACATTGGATTGCTGAATCACCCTACAGCTTATTAGATACAACTTACCTAGCTGACGTAACTTATCATTTAGGTGTCCCGTCTGATTTAGTAGATCAAGTTCAAGCCGACATCGTTAATCTAACAAGTGACCAAGCTGAATTTGCTATTGGTCAACAAGTCTATGTAGACATTCCAATTCGTTACTAAGTTATTTTTCAACTATAAGCAAACCCACTAGTATAATTTGCCTTGCATTTTTAAGATGATTGGAGCACAATATAATTGTAAACCCTTACAAATGGAGGCACTATTATGGAAATTGAAAAACAAATTGCAGATAAGTATTTGAAGACATATATGGTTGAAAAAGATCCGGGATCTGCATCTTTAATTGCTTTCCCCACTTCAACTGAAGAAGTGGTCGCATTTATCAAAGATGCCAACGCAAGAAAGCAACCCACGATTACTATCGGTCGTCAAACTGGATTAACGAGCGCAACTTATCCTATCAATAATGCTTGGTTACTAAGCCTGGAGAAAATGAATAACATTATTTCATTAGATGAGCAAACGCTGACTTTAACAGTTCAAGCAGGTGTAACCTTATTTCAAATCCGTGATTATCTAGAGAATACGCCTTATTTCTATGCCCCTGACCCTGGTAATAAAAATGCATCAGTAGGTGGGAATGCATCTACAAATGCTGGTGGGATGCGCGCGATTAAATACGGTGTGACCCGTGACAATATCCGTGGTTATGATGTGGTATTAGCTAATGGAGAATTGATTCACGTTGGCTCTTTAAATAAAAAAGATGCAACAGCTTATGATTTGAAAGACCTATTTATCGGTGCTGAAGGTACACTCGGGGTAATCACAGAGTTACAATTGAAATTAACACCACGGCCAGCTTTTGAGAAATCTGTTATTCTCGGTTTTAGTTCTTTAGACGGCGTGTCAGATGCTATTTTTGAAGTTGTGAAGTCACCTGTTCAACCAATTGCTTTAGAACTTTTAGAAGAATCAGGTATTCACTATTCTGAACAATTTATCAACAAGAAAATGCCTGAGGTTCACGGCGAAGCTTTCTTATTGGCAACTGTAGCAGACAATGCGGCAGACGGTTTAGCCTTCCAACTTGAAGCTATCCAAGCCCTAGGAAAAAAAGCTGGTGCAATTGAAGCGCGCGAACTTTCTGACGATGAAGCCAGCGAAATGTGGACCATCCGCGATAATGTCTTGAACGGTATCGTTTCTAAAGGTGACTGGAAAATGTATGACCCGGTTGTTCCTAACCACTTGTTTACAGACCTAGTTAAAGAAGGTAAACGCTTAGGAGATAAATATAATGTCCAAACTGGATTCTTCGGTCACGCAGGAGATGGCAATATTCATATTTGTATCTTACGCGGTGATCAAGATGATGAAACTTGGGAACAAATTAAACACGACTATGAAAATGATTTATTCCCATATGTTGCTGAACAAGGTGGCTTATTATCCGCAGAACACGGTATTGGTTTAGAGAAAAAAGCTTATCTGCCTTACTTCAAAGACGAAGCATATATGGCAGTATTGAAGTCCATCAAACAAGCCATGGATCCAAATAACATTTTGAACCCTGGAAAAATGTTTGACTAACAAGGGTGAGAGCGAGACCGCTCAGCTCAATAACGATGGAAGACTATGGCCTATATATTTTAGAATATAAGCCCTATTCAATTCTAATTGCTAAAACATTAAGATTATTAGATTTATAGGCTAAGAAACGCCCTACAATTTTGTGTAAGGCGTTTTTTCTTGAATATAATGATTTAACTCAGTTGACTAAAGACGTTTTCAATAGTGTCTTCAAATACTAAGACATCGTGATATGGAATTTGAAGTGGTGATTTGTTTACTACAGTTAGATATTGTCCTCGGAAGTAGTTTAAGAATCCAGCTGCTGGATAAACGACTAGACTTGTTCCCAAGATAACTAATAAATCTGCTTGGCGAATCTTATCCACTGCCCCGTTCACTACGTCTTGGTCTAATTGTTCTTGATACAATACAATATTAGGTCTAACAATGCCTTGATCAATTGGGCAGCGCGGAATACCATCCTGGTCTAATTGAAGTTCTTCTAACTTATAATGGCGGCCACATGAGACGCAGTAGTTATCTAAGGTGCTGCCGTGTAATTCATAAACCGCTGATGAACCAGCTTTTTGGTGCAGACCGTCAATATTTTGCGTAACCACAGAAACATCTTTACCAGACCCTTCTAAGCTAGCGATAAATTCGTGCCCTATATTAGGCGTAGCTTCTGGATAAACTAATTTATCAAAGTGATAGGCAAAGTATTCCTTAGGGTATTGTGTAAAGAAATGATGAGAAACGACTTCTTCTGGGCTATAAGTCCCTCCTAAGTTTTCCATGAAAAGGCCATTCGCTGACCGAAAGTCAGGAATACCAGAGGCTGTAGACATGCCCGCTCCTGTAAAAAAGACAATACGTTGACTATCCTGAATTTGTTGTTTAAATTGCTGGATTTTATCTTCCATGCTAGTCCTCCTTTATAATTCTTTACCTATTCTAACATGACCAAATTTTTCATGCGAAATATCAAACCATTAAAGCCTTGAGCAATCTAATTGCTTATGAATTTGGTTTTATCTAATATAAAAACTGACACTATAAGAAGGAGAACACTATGCAAATTGAATTTTTCCACGATGTGATTTGCTCATTTTGTTTCCCCATGTCTAATCGCATGCGGAACATCACTAGTAAATATAATAACATCGACGTGGTCCACCGATCTTTCGCTTTAGGTTGGGAACCAGATCACTTTATCCAAATGTTTGGCTCACGTGAAGCTGTTAAACCTGAAGTGTTAACGCACTGGGAACAAGCTAATCAAAATGATGATGACCACCGCTTTAATATAAAGGGAATGCTTGAAACTGACTTCAACTTTCCAACTTCAAAAAATGGTTTAAAAGCAGCAAAAGCCGCTGGTATTATAGGCGGGCAAGATGGTTATTGGGATGCTTTTGATGCTATCCAAAATGCACTATTCGTTGAAAATAAGAATATTGAAGAATTTGAAATTTTAAAAGCTGCTATAGCGACTACTCATATCGATCTTGACCAATGGGTAGCACAATATAAAAAAGCTGAAACAGAAGAAGCGGTTTTACAAGATTTAGCAGTCAGTCAAGCTTATGGCATTCAAGGGGCGCCAGCTTTAGTGGTCAACCAAAAATATTTAATTTCTGGCGCACAACCAACTGAAGACATTGAAAACCAACTAAAACAAATCGCTGAAGAAGAAGGTCGACCACTCATACCAAAACTACAAACACTTGGTGGTACTGGGATGGCTTGTAATTTCGTAGATGGCCAATGGATTTGTGACTAAACTTTCTTTCAATGAGATGCAGTATGAGATTAGCAGAATATGCTTAGGGAAAGTTTTAGCAAAAAAATATGAGTCCTAGATAGGTATTTTTAAACATTTCACCATAACAGCGGTAATTCTTAGAAAAGTATAAAATGAATCTAACAATTTCACCCGTGAAAAATAATAGAAAAATAGCCTTTGTGAACAGTAAAATCACAGAGGCTATTTTCTATATATAAGTTAATGCCTTTTAGTCTTTTGACTCGGCTCTCGCATCCTATAAAGTTGAGCTCGTACTTCGCATCCTATTTAGTCGGGTTCAGTCGACCAGCTCAAGTCCGCTTCAGACTATATTGCATCACACTCGTGTGATACGGCTATAGTCTTCCATCGTTATTGAGCTTAACGGTCTCACTCACACCCTATTTCTTCCACCATTCATCATATACTGTGATTGGCAATTCACGTTTGTGTTGGGTTTTTAGGTACCAGTTTTCGATTTTTTCAGCTGCGTCTGTTGAGACGTCTTTGCCTTCTAAGTAAGCATCGATGTCTTGGTAAGTAACACCTAGGGCTACTTCATCGGCTAAGCCGGGACGGTCTTCTTCTAAGTCAGCCGTTGGCACCTTAACATATAAATGTTCTGGGGCATCTAAATATTCAAGGATAGCACGTCCTTGACGTTTATTTAACCGCCAGATAGGTAGGATATCTGCTGCGCCATCACCAAACTTGGTATAGAAGCCTGTCACTGATTCAGCAGCATGGTCTGTTCCTACCACGACACCTGCATTTTCACCTGCGATCGCATATTGTACCAACATTCGTTGGCGTGCTTTGATATTTCCTTTATTGAAGTCAGAAATGGTAAGGCCGCCCTTTTCCAATTCTTCAACGGTAGCATCAACAGCTGGTTTGATGTTGACGCGTACAGTTTGGTCCGCAGCCATGAAATCTATAGCGTCCATAGCATCAGCTTCATCGGCTTGGTTGCCGTAAGGAAGACGGACTGCGATGAATCGATACTTGTCGTCACCAGTTTCTTCGCGTATTTCAGTTATGGCCATTTGGCATAATTTACCGGCTAGGGTTGAATCTTGCCCACCAGAAATGCCTAATACTAAGCTTTTTAGAAATGGATACTTGTGAAAATATGCCTTGATGAAATCAATGGTACGTCTGATTTCTGCTTCTGGATTAATACTAGGTGCTACTTTTAAGGCATTTATAATTTCTTCTTGTAATGAACGCATGGTATTCTCCCCTTTTGTTGCTTTATTCATCAACTTAGTCTTCGTTGTCACCGTTTAACTCGGATTCTTTAAACTCTTCATTGATACGTTCACGAATTTCAGCGATTGAATTCATCTTTAAATCATATAATTCTTGCGATAAATCAACTGGGTATGGTTCTGGATTCAACATACGGCGATACTCTGACCATAAAGCTTCCAAGTGCTCGCGTGAAAAATCACGAACGGTTTCAAGCGTTGGCAGATCGTAAACCAATTCACCCTTGTCGATGATGGTGTTTAGTAATGGACGAGCGTTGAAACGATGAACTGTTTTATTGATATAAGTATAAGTTGGATGGAACATGAAGATAGACTCAGCGTCATTAGGATCTTCATTCATGGTTGTAATATAGTCCCCTTCAGATTTACCATCTTTCTTGCGGGTAATACGCCAAATTTGTTTCTCACCTGGTGTAGTAATTTTTTCTGGAGATGACGAAATTTTCATTGTAGGGACCATATCACCATTTTCATCTTCGATAGCACATAATTTGTAAACAGCGCCCAACGCTGGCTGGTCAAAGGCAGTAATCAGCTGAGTACCCACACCCCAAGCGTCAATTTTAGCGCCTTGCATCTTCAAGTTTAAGATTGTTTTTTCATCTAAATCGTTTGAGGCAGAAATGATCGCATCGGGAAAGCCCGCTTCATCCAACATCTTACGGATACTTGATGATAAGTAAGAAATATCGCCAGAGTCGATACGAACGCCGACAAAACGAGATTTATCTTCCATCTCATTTGCCACTTTAATCGCATTTGGCACTCCTGAACGAAGGGTGTCATAGGTATCTACTAAGAATGTACATTTTTCATGGGCATTTGCATAAGCTTTAAACGCTTCATAATCACTTTGATAAGCTTGTACCATAGCGTGCGCATGGGTTCCTGAAATTGGAATGTTGAATAATTTACCTGCGCGTACATTTGAGGTAGAGTCGAATCCACCAATATAAGCCGCGCGAGCTCCCCAAATAGCCGCATCCATTTCTTGGGCACGCCTTGAACCGAATTCAGCTAATGCATCATCCCCAGCAACATTCCGGATACGTGATGCTTTGGTCGCAATTAAAGTTTGATAGTTGATAATATTTAATACTGCTGTTTCGATTAAAGTACAATCAGCTAATGACCCTTTAATTTGCATCAACGGTTCATTTGAAAAGGCAATTTCCCCTTCTTCCATTGAACGAATTGTGGCATCGAAATGGTAGTTTTTCAGGTAGTCTAAAAAATCTTCCGGATAATTTTGTGTTTCCCGTAAGTATGAGATATCATCATCGGTAAATTGTAAATTTTGTACATATTGAATGACACGTTCTAGGCCTGCGAAAATGGCATAGCCACTTTCAAACGGATTTTTACGGAAGTATACTTCAAAAACCGCTTGTTGGTCAGCTTTTCCAGCATCCCAATAAGTCTTCATCATGTTGATTTCATATAAATCTGTATGAAGTGCCAGGCTATCGTTGGTCGTTGTCTTCATTTTCTTATTCCCTCCAAGAATTGCAATTTGACTTTCCTTATTATACCACTATTACTCAGCTAGTTGTCACCTCTAGACGCTTATATCCTTGTTTAAGTAAGCAAAAAAGCGTTAGCTACCAGTACATGTGACTGTCGCTAACGCTTAATTGACGTTTCTTATATAAGAATTTGAACAAAGAACTGATCTATTTAGAAATCAGCGGTCTCACATCCTATTTAGTCGGGTTCGAGTCTCCAGAAAGGACTGCGTTTCAGATTAAGTTGTAGCTGACTTCGCCATCTACTGCCTTAATCTTCCAACGTTCCTTTCTGACGTCGACTCTCACACCCTAACCTATTAAGTCGAGTTCGTTCGACCAGCTCAAGTCCTCTTCAGATACTGAGCGAGTTAGTGCTTTAGCACTTACTCGGTTAAATGCGCTAGAAGTTGTTGAGCTTAACGGTCTCACTCTCATCCTATGACGTCGATGTTCATTTCTTCTGCTTCTTCTCTTGTTACTGTTGGTTTTTCATCTTCGTCTATTCCTGATGAGGATACTTTGTCGAAGAGAATTTTTATGGTTTGTAATAGAATTTTGAAGTCTAGGAACATTGAATATTGTTTAATGTAAATTAAGTCAAAGTTCAATTTTGAGTTAAAGTCTGTAGCGTATTTACCGTAAACTTGCGCGTAACCCGTGATACCTGCTTGTACGTTATGACGTAGGTAGTAATGCGGGTTTTCCTCTTGGAATTGGTTTACAAAGAATGGCCGCTCTGGACGTGGTCCAATCATGGACATATCTCCGTGTAGCACATTCAATAACTGTGGCAATTCATCGATACGCAAGGCACGAATATATTTACCAACTGTTGTGACACGTGCGTCATTTTTTGTTGCAATCATCGGACCAGATTTTACTTCAGCATCCGTTGTCATAGAACGGAATTTCAAGATATCAAACTCCTCGCCACCTTTAGTAATACGTACTTGGCGGTAGAATACTGGACCTTTAGAAGTTAATTTAATAATAATTGCCGTAATCAACATAATTGGTGATGCTAAGATTAAACCAATTAAAGCCATCAAAATATCTAATCCTCGTTTGAGCCACGCCTGGTCTGCTGGAATTGCGAAGTCTGAGGTTTCAATAATGGATTCATCTTCAAAATTCATAATATTTGGATTTACCATTACTAGGTTTTCAAATTTAGAATTTAAAAATAGTTTTTTATTGGCACGCATCAACAAGTCATAAATTTTTAATTTTTCACTCTCATCAATCTGCGATGCAAGGTATACAATATCATACTCATCTAAACGACTCTTCACATTGCGGTAGTAATCTTCTAACACCACGTGCGTCACGATATGACGAGTACTTTTTGAATTTTTGAAATTATATATTGCTGGAAAAACAGCTTCTTCAGATCCAACAATCATTACGCGTTTTGTAGATGCATAGCGTCGATAAATATCGAAGACTAAGGCTCTAAAAACATAAAGCATGATTACACTAACCGCAAAATCAATCAAGACGACTGAACGCGGAAAGGCTAGCCATCTACCAGCAAAACTTAAAACCATAGCAACAACTGCTAATATCCCTTGACTGATGATGGTAATGAAGAAGAGGTCGCCTTTGGTTTTATCATATAAAATGTAAACCCCAAATAATATATTGATAAATACAAAGATAATTAATATCCAACCAATTGCCCCTTGGAAAGCTTCATAGTTTTTCAAAGGTACATATCGACCATACCGCAAAAAGAATGAAACAAGATAAGAAAGGAACAAGATTAACGCTTCTGTCGCCGCGATAACCACGCGGTACCAGTTCGTCCATTCTCCGTTTTTTTGCATTTTTTCACCCATTTCATTATATATATACTATAAGTAAGCACCTATAATCCCTAATATTCTACCATAACCCAACTGCAATTTAATCCTATTCTAGTTAAAAATCCTTTAAATTGTAGTAGAAAATAAGAAAAAGCAGCTAGCTTTTACCCTAACTGCTTGAAACCATTTTGATTACTCTGGTGATCCGTATGGAATTGGACTAGATTCAGTAACTGAATCACTTGCAACAGATGACCGTGGTCGTTCTGTTGTATCTGATTCAACCGCTGATTGCTCTTGTGAGCTAGATGATGTCGTACTATCCTCTATAACTGAACTGTTGCTTGAGGAAGATGATGATTCATCCATCTGACTTGAGTCACTTGCAGCACCATCTTCAATATCTGAGTCATCACTTGATGATTCGGATGCACTCGATGATGAAGAATCGCTTGAAGGGGCTGTTGATGCACTATCACTCGAACTACTAGTTGATGCGCTACTTGAATCACTTGAGCTTGCAACACTAGAACTTGAACTAGATGCACTTGATACATCACTCGATGATGAACTTGCTGAAGAAGAGATTTCTTCACTTGAACTATCATCAGTTGACGAATCACTAGAAGGAGTTGATTCAGCATCACTTGATGAGATCGATGAGCTAGTATCTGAACTTGATGCAACAACCCTCGATGAGCTAGATACACTACCACGACTTGATGAACTTGATGCATTGCCCCGGCTTGATGACCGTGAACTACTTTGTTCAGATTGTTTGGATGCTAATACACCAGAAGTTACATTAGTATTCACACCAAATGATGGCTGGTCTGCAGTTTGACGCAGTGTTATGGTAGCTGATGCGCCATTTGAGGCCAAAATTTCTTCTCGTTTAGCTTCTAAATCAGCAATGCGACTTTTTGAGTCTTTAATGGCAGCTTGCCCTTCCTTACGAATTTGAGCTAATGCTTCATCTGATTTGTTGGTTGCTTCAGCTTCTTCTATCAAGCGGTTAAAGATATTTTGTGTCGCTTCCTCATCACTTGTAGCAATCATCTCTAATAATTTATCTTGTAGATAAGGATTCTCAATTTCATTGACCCGTTCAGTGATCTTTGTAAGTTTGTCCACCAAACTGATGTAAGTAAGCGCACTATCTTCTTCAATTGCTAGTAAATCACTTTTATATTCTTCAATTATATCAACTTGATATTCGGCTTCGTCAATCAACGTTACGGCTGTGCTATAGAACCCATCATCTTCAAGGTTTAGTTGACTAGCATAGTTATCACGAAGTAAATCCAGTTTATCAACGGTTACCTCATCATCTACAAGAACGTATTCTATAATCGTCGCCCCATTGATGACTAATTCGTTATTACCAAGTTTATCCTTGTCAAATAAATCATTTAACTGGCTTTGTAAATCAAACCGTTGCTGTACAGAATGAATTCGGTCAACGATGATATCTTTATCAGCACTGTCTCTTAAACTATCTACTTCTTTAGTTAAGGAAGAAATCTCATCTTGTTGAATGTCTGCTTTTAGAAAGGTATAGGAGTTATCAAAATAAAGTGCATTTACTGCTGATGCCACTGCTTCTGTTTTTTCTTCTGCAGACGTGCGATTCGTATTTATAAACGCACGTATGATGAAAAAGGCTGTCAAGCATATTATTACACCCGATAGAACATAGGCAATTTGTCGATTATCTTTAAAAAAACGCTTGCGCACTTTTTCTCCCTCCCTTTTCTCTTCTCCTGAGTTTCTTAGCCTTAAGACTATCATGCAATTGAACAAAAAACGCCAACTGTTGCACTTTATCATATAATTTTTATATTAGTCATACTTGTGTAATCAATTTGTAACAGCGTAAACATAGGGTGTGAGTGTCGACGCTCAGAAAGGGAACGTTGAAAGATTTGAGCAGTGACTGACGAAGTCAGGTACAATCTAATCTGAAACGCAGTCCTTTCTGGAGACACGAACCCGACTAAAAAGGATGCGAGACAGGGCGTTTAGACAGGAGGCAATGGGAGAATAGTGCCGTATTACACAAAGTGATATGCAGACTAAGCTAAAATAAAATTTTAAGTTAACTGTAGGATGCAAGTGCCAATGTTAATAAAACAGACTCTACGCATGTAAGCGAGTAAGTGCTAAAGCACGAACTCGCTCATAATCTGAAGCGGATACTTGTTTACCCTGGCGCGCTCAACTTCACAGGGGTTAAGCGTCTACGTAAATAAGTATATTAAGTTCAACAATTTCTCTACATTTTACCGTATATTACCTTTTGCCGATTAGAAGCTTTATATGTAACTTAATGATAACTGAGATTGCCATAAAGCTGAAATAATACCAATCAGAATTAAAAAAGCGTCGCAACTAAGTGTTGCGACGCCAGTTCGTATAACTATTGAGCATATTTTTCATTCATTCGCCGTTCATACACATTTAATAATTTCGTTAGTGTAAAGGTTAGAATAAAGTATATAGCCATTGAGATGATTAGTGGAATGATACCATTAAAGGTAATCGTTGATACATTACGAGTTTGGAAGGTTAATTCCGCTACACCAATTGTAGACACGATAGATGATTCTTTAATTAAAGATACGAACTCATTCCCCAATGATGGCCAGATAGATCTTAATGATTGTGGAAAAATAACTTTTCGCATCGTCGTCCAGTAGCCTAAACCAAGTGAGCGCGCAGCTTCAGCCTGCCCTTTATCTACAGAACTGATACCTCCACGGATAATTTCTGCAATATAAGCACCTGAGTTTAGAGATACCGCAACCAAACCTGATGTCATGGTTGACCAACCAAACATACCAGCAAAACCGAGGTAAACAAATAATACTTGAATCATTAGTGGTGTCCCACGAACTACTTCGATGTAAGCTTGAGCTATCAAATCAACTAATTTATTTTCCGATAAACGCATTAACGCTAGCGCTGCACCAATAATTAAACCAAAGAAAATAGCTGTCGCTGAAATGACTAAAGTTGTTTTCAAACCATTCACGAAATAAGGCGCATAAGCTGCCCAAGTTGATTGACGATTGTCTTCAATAATTTGGTAAGATTCCTCCAACCATTGGTCAATTAAACCTTGTTCTTGGGCATCTGAAATAGATTCATTAACTGCTGCTTGTAATGTAGGTTGGTCTTTTGGCATTGCTGCTGCCTTACCAGGATCTTGGATTGGTAAATTCGCTTCAATAACTGTTAAATTAGGGTTTTCCGCCGCATATGCTCCGGCTACGTCCTCATCTAATAATACCCCGTCAACTAACCCCGAATCTAAAGCTGAAATGGAATCAGTCGTCGTACGCATTACTTGTACTTCTGAATTAGGGTAATATTCTCCAACTAATAACTGTTGTGTGGTCCCTTCTCCAATAGAGATTTTTCCACCATTTGAAAAGTAGCTATCATCTGTAATTTCACTCACTTTACTTTCTTGAATAACAAATGATTGACCAGAAACTTGGTAGATATCAGAGAAATCTACTGATTTAGCTCGCTCTTCAGTGGAAGTCATTCCCGCCAATACAATATCAATTTGACCAGTATCAAGCGACGTTAATAAATTCGAAAACTCCATATCTACAACTTGAAGGTCTACGCCTAAGTCATCTGCGATTTTTTGTGCTAAGAAGATATCTAGTCCAACAACTTGATTTTTGCCATCTTTCAAAATAGAGAATTCAAAAGGTGCATACGTTGAGTTAGTCCCAACCCGCAATACCCCTCGGTCTTGGATGTCTTGGTATAAAGTGTCCTCTCCAGGTGCTGTCACTTCGCTTGATTCAGGCGCACTTGTTGCTGTTTGACCACTGTCATTCGCTAAGACAGCATGTTGACTTAGGCCTACCATAGCCAACATAAAGGCCATACAAACAAATATTATTTGCTTCATATATTTCATCATTTTCCTCCTCTAAGATATTTTTCCTAATATATTTCCATACAACTTTACTATTTTTGGCAATAAAAAAATCCCCACCTCTATAACAGAGGCGGAGATCCACGGTACCACTCTAATTTTAGGGGTAGTTTATACTGCCCCTCACTTGAAATGGTAACGTCATTAGCGAAATGACCTACTAACGTTCAGCCATTTTTCTCAACAATGCGGTTCAATTATCCGTCCTGTAAGGCCTCACACCAACACCTCTCGCTACACCAGTCGATAATTTACTCTTTGTTTCATTGAATAGTTATTAAAATAGTATGTGGTTATACCACGTCCACTACATTATATTGACATGAACATGAATTTGTCAATCACTCTTAGAAGAAAATATCAGCATAAAGTGACATAAAAAAAAGAATCTGACATATATGCCAGATCCCCTTTCATTTATCCACTTAAATGAATTAGCCAATAAATTTAGCTGCGTATTCAGCGAATTGCGCACCAGCGCTTGCTAAGAATTGTTTAGAGTCTTCGTTAGTTACTTCACCAGTCTCCATGTCAGAAATTTCAGCAGAGTTGATGTAAAGTTCTGGTTGAGCCATAGTTTGTAAGTCTAAGAATACTAATGATTGACGTAATGAGTGATGAGCTAAAGTACCAGCAATACCAGAGATAGATTGAGATGCTACTAAAGCAGGTTTACCAGCCCATACGTTTTGACCCCAAGGACGAGACGCTACGTCTAAAGCATTTTTCAATGCAGCTGGGATGTTACGGTTGTGTTCAGGTGTTACAAAGATGATTGCATCTTGAGCTGCAACCTGTGCACGGAACTCTTCGTATTCTGCTGGAGAATTTGCGTCTAAGTCTTGGTTATATAAAGGTAAGTTTGCGATTTCTAGGAAGTTAACTTCTGAACCTTCAGGTAAACCTGCAACGATTGCTTTCGCTACACCTTCAGATAAAGAGTTTTGACGAATAGAACCTACTACTACACCATATTTTGTCATATTAAAAATCTCCTTTTCAAATGTTCTTAATTTTTTTATCTTACAAAATATATCATAACACCTCGAATTCGAAATATCAAAAGTTAGTGCTTCGTATAACAAGTTTTTTTATTGTAAAATGAAGGATTGTCACCCTTTTGCTACGAAGATGCCTACTATATCAAGGTTAATACTTACAAAATGTAAGTAATAAAAAACAGTCTATTTCCTCAATAAGTACATTTTTTGTATTTTATAACTTTTATCTCAATTAATTGTTCACTCATTTTGCGCAAAAATAAACTAGATCGAGCCTCAAAAAACGGCCAGATTGTGATCACGAATCCCACAGCAAAATCCTGTTCAATTTACCCTTTCTCAGGATTCTAATTTTTTATCTATATAAAGGAAAAAGGACTGCACCAAAAGTGCAGCCCCTTAACTCGGAAGAATATATAAATTTTAAGCTGCGAACCGGCTCGCACTTAGTTGATATCCGGCTCGCCAAGTCAGACTTGGCCGACATTTCACAAAATACTCCAATTACTCCCAGTAATTGTTCGGCTTTTGCTCCAACACGGTGCAAGTCTTAACGACTTGTCTCCCACTTAGTTATCTTAACCACTCATTATTTCTTGCAACATCCGAAAAGGCACCTGGTTCGGTTGTTTCACCTTTGGCCCAGATTTGTTCAGCCATTTTACGTGCTGATTGTGGTAGACCAAATAGTTTGATGAAGCCTTCTGCATCGTTTTGGTTGTAGATGTCATCTTCACCAAAGGTTGCTAATTCATCTGAATATAATGAGTAAGGACTTGTCATACCAGCGTCGATAATGTTCCCTTTATATAGAACCATTGTCACTGAACCGGTCACAGTTTTTTGTGTTTCGTCTACAAAGACTTGTAATGCTTTACGTAATGGGCTGAACCATAAACCGTTGTAAACTAGGTCTGCGTATTTCAAAGCCACGCTTTGTTTGTAGTGCTGTGTGTCACGGTCTAAAGCGATTTGCTCTAATTTTTCGTGAGCGTGGTAAAGGATAGTCCCACCTGGTGTTTCATATACCCCACGTGATTTCATCCCTACTAGACGGTTTTCAACGACATCTAAGATTCCGATACCATTGGCGCCACCAATTTCATTTAATTTTTCTAGTAGAGCGATTGGCGCTAATTTTTCACCGTTTACAGCAATTGGTATGCCTGATTCAAAGGTCACCGTAACTTCAACTTCTTGGTCAGGTGCAGATTGTGGTGATACCCCTAATTCCAAGATTTCTTCGTAGTTTGGTTTGTTGGTTGGGTCTTCTAAGTCTAACCCTTCATGTGACAAGTGGAATAAGTTTTCGTCTTTAGAGTAGTTGGTTTCCCGTGTAATTGGTAGTGGCACGTCATGCGCTTCAGCGTAGTCAAAGGCTTGCTCACGAGACAGGATATCCCATTCACGCCAAGGTGCGATGATCGTCATTGTTGGATCGAATTCACGGATTCCTAACTCGAAACGCACTTGGTCGTTTCCTTTCCCAGTACAACCGTGAACAATAGCGTCACAACCCTCTAAATGCGCAATCTCAACCATACGTTTAGCGATTAATGGACGCGCGTAGGCAGTCCCTAATAAATAAGTTGACTCGTATTTAGCGCCTGCTTGAATCGCTGGGAAAATGTAATCCGTAATGAATTCCTCACGCAAGTCTTCTACATATAATTTCGTCGCCCCGCAGGCTACCGCTTTTTCTTTCAAGAATTCAAAGTCTTCTTCTTGACCAACGTTACCAGTCATCCCGATAACTTCACAGTCGTTATAGTTTTCCTTTAACCAAGGAATAATCACTGAAGTATCTAATCCACCAGAGTATGCTAGTAAAACCTTTTTAATGTCTGCTTTTGTTTTTGCCATAATGAATGCCTCCTAAATTTCTGTCTAAATTTTCTAATTAAAAATTGCTAAGCGTATTTTTGGTTCATCTTTCTTTCATATACATTCAAGACTTGCGACAAGGCATACGTCATGATGAAGTAGATGATCATTGAAATAAATAGTGGGACCACTGCTTGGTAAGTAATACTTGTTACCGCACGTGTTTGGAAGGTTAATTCTGCCACCCCAATGGTCGATACAATAGAAGATTCCTTGATTAAGGTGATAAATTCATTCCCCAATGATGGCCAAATCGATCTTAATGATTGTGGGAAAATGACCTTCCGCATGGTTTGCCAGTATCCAAGCCCTAGTGAACGCGCAGCCTCAGCTTGCCCCTTATCAACGGATTGAATACCCCCACGGATAATCTCCGCGATATAAGCACCCGAGTTCATGGATACTGACACCAAACCGGCAGTCATTGTAGACCAGCCAAAGATAGACCCTACACCAAGGAACATGAACAAGACTTGGATCATTAATGGTGTACCACGCACAAACTCGATATAGGCTGCCGCCAAGAATTTTAAGATTGGGTTATCCGTCAAGCGCATAAGGGCTAATAAAATCCCCAAGATCATACCGAAGAAGATGGATACCCCTGCAATAATCAAGGTTGTTTTAATTCCGTTCCAAAAATATGGCCAGTAGGTGGTCCAACCTGTTCCCGCGTTTTCACCAGCGATAATGTCAAATGATGCTTCTGTCCAAGTTTCGATTAAGCCTTGGTCATTCACATCTTCTAAAATATCGTTGATAGCTGTTTGTAAGGATGGTTGGTTTTCCGGGATACCAATTGATTTCCCTTGGTCTTCAACCATGCCGTCTAAGTTAGAGTCAATAACGGTTAACCCTTCATTTTCAGCTGCATTGGCGCCGGCAACCGCATCATCTAGTAACACCCCATCTGCTTGGCCAGAAGTTAAGGCCGCAATGGCATCCCCTGATTTACGCATGATCAACAAGTCTGGATTTTCAAAGAAGTCTCTCACATAACCCTCTTGTAATGTCGCTTCAGATACCGCAATGGTATGCTCCCCATTTTCAAATGAGGTATAATCTACAATTTCATCTTCTTCGCCTTCACGAATAACGATTGATTGACCAGATAATTCATAGGCATTTGAGAAGTCAATGGATTGGTCACGCTCTTCAGTCGCCCCCATACCAGCGATGATCATGTCGATCCCCCCCGTTTCAAGCGAAGCGATCAATGACCCAAACTCCATATCAACAACTTCCAGTTCAACCCCTAATTGGTCTGCGATATATTCCCCAAGGAAAACGTCAATCCCAACGACTTCGTTTTGACCGTCTCTTAAAACGGTAAACTCATAAGGTGAGTAACCAGAAGCAGTCCCCATTCTAAGAACACCACGTTCTTGAATCTCCGCCAGTAATGTATCTTCACCCTCAACCTCAGCCGCTGCTTCAGGACCCGTCCAAGACGATGCCGAAACACTTTTGGCTGGTACAACTATACTGATCAAGATGGCCAAAATAACCATCAAATTAAAACCCTTCAACTGCCATCCCACTTGATATTTCTTCTTCACCTGACTAAACATTTTCTTCATCCTCCTAGATTTTTCCTATAAAAAAAGCCCACCTCTCCTAAAAAGAAGAGGCGGACGAATATCCACGGTACCACTCTACTGTCGCGATTTTTGTCAGTGAGTTCCCCCTTGTCAAAACTAGATTTCCATCCAATCTTTAAAAACAAGCTTTCATTTGTCGGCCCGGAAAATAAAAAAATCCGCCCCTTCAAATGAAGAGGCGGTTAATATCCACGGTACCACTCTACTGTTGACAAAAATACATCAACGCTTGATGACTTAACGCGCCTAACGAATTGAGCTACTTTTATTATCTAATTAGCTTACTTCACTCAATTATCTCAGCAATGCGGTTCACAATTCTCCTGACATAGACCTTCCACCAATCGTCTACTCGCTTTGGACAGTACACTTGTTACTCTTTGCCTCTATGATTTAATATTCAATTCTCATAAAAAAATGACATTTATCATTTGTTTTTAAGTATTTATCATTTTCTTTTAATCATTCTAATCGGTAATTTATAGAAAGTCAACCGGAAAAGTAAAATTCTTTTTACAAAATTTTTAAACTAGGAAATATTGGCTCGAACCCTTGCGATTGCTGCAGTCACAGCTTCCGGAGCTGGCCCCCCGGCAACATTCCGGCGGTAAACACAATTCTTCAAATCGATGGCGTCGTAAATATCGGCATCAAATAAATCAGAGAATTCTTGGTATTCAGCTAAGGTCAATTCTTCCAAGCTCTTGCGGTTTTTCGTGCAGTAACCCACTAAATCTCCGGATACTTGGTAGGCATCTCTAAAGGCCATCCCCTTGTTGGTCAAGTAGTCTGCACAGTCTGTCGCGTTTAAAAAACCAGTTCCACAAGCCGCATACATAATTTCTTTATTGACGATTGTCGCTTCTAACATGCCCGGTAATAGAGATAACATAGCTTTCACATGGTCAATCCCGTCAAAAAGCTGTTCCTTAATTTCTTGCAAGTCTTTATTGTAAGCAAGCGGCAGGCCTTTCATAATAGTCAAAACGCTCATCAGATTCCCGTAAACCCGGCCCGTTTTCCCACGCATTAATTCATGGATATCCGCATTCTTCTTCTGTGGCATGATCGATGAACCAGTTGAGAAGGAATCTTTCAGGCTAATGAAACGGAATTCTTGGCTGGACCACATGATCGTTTCTTCCGCGTAACGGGACATGTGCATGGACATCATAGCTAAATCTGACAGGAATTCGATGGCATAATCGTTGTTGGATACTGCATCGATTGAGTTAACGTATGGTGCTGTGAAACCTTCCACCTGGTCAGTTGTATAGAAAGGGTCAATTGGGTAAGTGGACGTTGCTAAGGCCCCCGCACCCAGTGGCATATCGTCCGCTACCCGGTTAGAAAGGTCTGCAAACCGCGATAAATCCCGGCTAAACATTTGTGCGTAAGCTAGTAAATAATGCGCATAAGTAATCGGTTGCGCCCGTTGTAAGTGAGTGTAGCCTGGCATAATCGTGTCCAAGTGTCCCTCTGCTTTTGTCAAAATAGCCTCAATCGCTAGTTGGGTTTTCTCGATAAAATCTTGCAATTCATCCAACACATAAATCCGCATAGCCGTCGCTACCTGGTCATTACGAGACCGGCCAGTATGGACCTTCTTCCCAATTGTGCCAAGACGGTTAGTCAACTCAGCCTCGATGAAAGAATGAACATCTTCCGTTGTAAAATCAACGGCTAAAGTCCCATCCGCATAATCTTGACGCATTTGTTCAAGCTCTTTTACCAAGCTGTCCGATTCCTCTAAACCAAGAATTCCTTGGTGACCTAACATGGCCGCATGGGCTTTCGACCCACGGAGGTCAGCGTCCAACAAGCGATAATCTACTTGGATAGACTGGTTGAATTGATAAGCATCTTGTGACATTTCCTCGTGAAATTTATTAGACCAGATGGCCATAGCAATACACTCCTTTGATACATTGACAAATTTTTGTCTTTTCTAGTATTCGTTAATGAGAATGTTAACAAATAATGAGAAAATAACAAGTGTTTTTTTATTTTCTAAAATAAAGGTAGCCAAGCTAACAAAAATAAAAAGAGCTAGATGAATAGTGATTAGCTCTACGTGAATAGCATTTAAATGGCTGATAGGTTTTTACAAATTGACAATAGCTGTATCTAATAATTGTTGGTCTTCAAATTGTTTGGCTAATTGCAATAGTAAATAATCATTTCCTTTTTGCGCAATAAATTGTATACCAACCGGCAAATGATCCTTATTTTTATATAAGGGTAAGGAAATAGCTGGTTGACCTAACATGTTAATTAAAGATGTATAAGGCATATGGACAACACTCTTGGCGAAATGTTCCCAGATAATGCCTTGCTGGTCGGCCATTTCATAATCATCAAAGTGTTTCTCCTTTTCGATTATTTCATTTAGATTATCTGGGTCAAATTGGCCATGGATAGGTGCTGGACCATTAGTTGTTGGCGTTAATAACAGGTCAACCTCTTCTTCAAACATTGCTTCAGACTGAGCCGTCCACTTGTCCCATTCGGTTAGTAATTGGCTATAGCGATAAGACGGTACTTTTAAGCCCGCCCGGTAAATGGCCCAGGTTAACGGTTCAACATCCAAAAAGGTTACTGGGTGACCGCTTGCTTGTTCAATATCCTTCATCATAGCCGCTGTTTCAACACTATTCATCACAAAGTAATTACGCATGGTTTCAGCTCTGTCAAAAGGTTCCGTTACTTTGAAAACTTCATGTCCTAGCTTTCTAAGTACTTGTATCGTTTGGTTTAAGGCTTCTTTAGCATCCTCATTTATTGGCCAAGCTTGGTTTAATTGGTCCAGGTAGCCAATCTTTAAAGGTTTATTTAAAGGTTTTAAGCTAGTTTCATTTATTATAGGCATAATGAATGGTGCCTCTAATTGCTCTACTTGAAGATTTCGTAATAAAGTCCAGGTATCATCCACACTTTTCGTTAAGGCAAAATTGATAGACGCCCCTTGCCAACCGCGATATGATCCAGGTCCAACAGCTACTCGCCCTCTAGATGGCTTTAACCCGATTAAGCCTGAAAAAGATGCTGGAATACGAATAGAACCACCACCATCTGATCCAAAGGCTAATGGCACAATACCTGCTTTTAAAGCAGCAGCCGCACCACCACTAGAACCACCCGGATTGCGGTTTAAATCAATTGGATTATTTACTTGGCCAAAAGATTTTGAATCACTGATTCCTTTAAAACCAAATTCTGGTACATTAGTTCGACCAATAATCACAAAACCAGCATTAATGATATTTTCAACATAATACTCGGTTACCTGCATAGTCATATCTTTCGTTAAATTGGATCCACTTGCTGTAAGATGCCCTGCTTGATGTTGCCCCAAATCTTTCAGCAGGGTTGGGACACCGAAGAAATCAGGCAAGCTGTCTATTTCCTCCTCCGTTAACTGATCTAAATAACCATCGTATTCTTTCGCTTGAGCTCGAGCAGTGCTTGCTTGCACATATACAATGGCATTCAATCTAGGATTCAACGCTTCAATATTCGCCAAGGCTTGGTCCACTAACGCAAGGACCGTAACCTTTCGCTCCTTGACTTGCCGTGCATAATAACCTGCATCTTCTGTAAACAATATGGTAAATCCCCCTTCAATCAGCTGCTAATTCTCTTACCGTTTCAACTCACAACCCCATTATAGTGAAAACGCCTTTATGATAGAAAGTGTTTACCCATATTAACAAAGTTTATAAAAAAATAGGAGATGTGAACTTGATTTCACACCTCCTATCAATCGTTATCATAATGGGTTCGGCCAATAACTGACTTTTATCCCCACGTGATTTTTTGGTCGTTTTCTTTATAAAAGACCTACTTAACTTTTTTTATTAATACATACCTGCACTTGGATCCATTGCTGGCATTTGTGGTTCAGGTTGCGGTTGGCTTGCAACAGCTGCTTCAGTAGATAAGATTAATCCAGCTACTGAACCTGCGTTTTGCAATGCTGAGCGAGATACTTTAGTTGGATCAACAATACCTTCTTCAATCATGTTTACCCATTCAGAAGTTGCTGCATTAAATCCGACACCTTCTGCTTGTTCTTTCAATTTCTCAACAATTACAGAACCTTCTAAACCAGCGTTCTCAGCGATTTGACGTACTGGAGCTTCTAAAGCACGTAAGACGATTTGTGCACCAGTTTGTTCATCACCAGCTAATGTTTCAGCTAATTCAGCAACTGCTTTCTTAGCATTGATAAAGGCAGTACCACCACCAGCTACGATACCTTGGTCAACAGCCGCACGTGTTGCGTTTAAAGCATCTTCAATACGTAATTTACGTTCTTTTAATTCTGATTCAGTAGCTGCACCAACTTTAACAACAGCAACACCACCAGCTAATTTAGCTAAGCGTTCTAGTAATTTTTCACGGTCATATTCAGAAGTTGTTTCTTCAATTTGACTACGGATTTGGGT
>NZ_JBOEQF010000007.1:0-32291 GCF_050689315.1 Aerococcus sp. L_32 | reverse complement strand
AGTCAGTACGGTGATCTTTTACCATATTATATGGATGGAATACGTAAGAACGAATTTGAGAACCCCAGGCAATTTCTGATTTTTCACCACGAATTTCATCCAATTCTTTGGCATTTTTTTCAGCTAATAAATGCGCCAACTTGGCCTGCAACATCTTCATAGCCGTATCCCTATTTTGGAATTGAGACCGTTGTCCTTGTGAAGCCACTACAATACCTGTTGGCACGTGGGTTAACCGAACTGCTGAAGATGTTTTATTGATATGTTGTCCCCCAGCACCTGATGCGCGGAACACGTCCATTTCAATATCAGATTCATCGATTTCAATTTCTGTATTTTGGTCTAACACTGGCATGATCTCTACTGAAGCAAAGGATGTATGCCGACGCTTATTAGAGTCAAATGGTGAGATACGCACCAAGCGGTGGATGCCATCTTCCGATTTTAAAAAGCCATAAGCATTCACCCCTTTGATTTCTAGTGTCACAGACTTAATCCCTGCTTCATCACCATTTTGAAAATCTAGTGTGGTCACTTGATAATCATGTTGGTCTGCCCACCGTTGGTACATGCGAAGGAGCATAGAAGCCCAGTCTTGGGACTCAGTACCACCAGCACCTGGATGAATTTCTAGCAAGGCGTCATTGTGGTCATATTCCCCACTTAGTAAAATATTGCGCTCATAGGCACTAATTTTAGCCTGAAAAGCTTGAATCCGACTAACCAATTCCTTAGATAAATCGGGATCTGGTTCTTCCTTAACCATTTCGTTTAAAAGTGACAATTCTTCATATTCATCCGCTAGATTATTGAATTCATCATAGACCTTTTTCAAGGCGTTATTCGCATCAATTACTGCTTGGGCTTTTTCTGAATCATCCCAGAAATCTGGTTGAACCATATCAGCTTCATACTCAGCTAAATCTGCCTCCATTTTTTCTAAGTCAAAGAGACCCCCTGAAGCTATCAATTTGGCTTTCGTTCTGTTCTAATAGGTGATTAATTTCATATTGTTCCATCTTATATCGCTCCTAATAAAAATACGGGACCAACATGCATGATGATGTTACTCGGTCAATGCCTTGTTCGTCCCGATGTTCAAAATATGCTCTTATTTAGCTTGTTTACGTTCTAGGTTTTGACGGATTTCTGATTGCATGAACATGCGTGTTGCATCATATTCAATACCCGCAATCATTTCGTTGAAACGGTCGAATCCTTCAGATTGGTATTCTACCAATGGATTATTTTGCGCGTAAGCACGTAGTCCAACCCCTTGACGTAATTGGTCCATAGCGTCAATATGGTCAGTCCAGCGAGAGTCAACTGCGCGCAGGATAACCACTTTTTCAAATTCTAGGGCCATGTCTTTGTTATTGATTGAATCAATTTTTTGGTTGAAACGGTCAGCTGCTTTATCTGTAATAAAGGCAATAATTTCTTTTTGGTTTTTACCCTCTAAGTTGTCAATATCTACTTGCGTATTGCGGTATAAGGTTGTTTCGGCAAAATCAGCCAGCGCTTCTAAGTTCCATTCAGAACGGTCACCAGCAGTGTATAATTCCACTTGGCGTTTAATGGTCCGCTCAATCATTGGCCACATTACGTCATCCAATGACTCTTCAGCTGAAATCACTTCGAAACGTTGTGCGTAGATAACATCACGTTGTTGACGCATCACTTCATCGTATTCCAGGACGTTTTTACGGGTATCGTAGTTATTCCCTTCAACACGAATTTGCGCGCCTTCAACTTGTTTAGTAATCATACGAGACTCAATCACCATCTCTGGATCATCTTGGTCTACGTTTAAACTTTCCCATAATTGTTGGATACGCTCTGAACCGAAACGACGCATCACGTCATCTTCAAGTGATAAGTAGAAACGTGAGTAACCTGGGTCTCCTTGACGTCCAGCACGCCCACGTAACTGGTTGTCGATACGACGAGACTCGTGGCGTTCAGTACCGATAACGGCTAAACCACCAAGTTCTTTTACTTCGGGGCTCAATTTAATATCTGTACCACGCCCCGCCATGTTCGTCGCAATCGTCACGGCGCCCTTTTGACCTGCATCAGCAACGATTTGCGCTTCACGTTCATGGTTTTTAGCGTTCAACACATTATGGCGAATACCTAATTGCGTTAAGGCATCTGATAACATTTCAGAAGTTTCAACCGCTACAGTACCTACTAAAACTGGTTGTCCAGCTTGGTGACGGGCAACGATATCCTTTACAACCGCGTTAAATTTAGATTTTAAATTAGGATATAAGATATCTGATTTATCTTCACGAATAACTGGTTTATTGGTTGGAATTTGAATGACGTTCATATTATAAATTTCACGGAATTCTTCTTCTTCAGTTTTGGCTGTACCTGTCATACCGGATAATTTTTCATACATTCTAAAGTAATTTTGGAAAGTAATTGTCGCCATTGTTTTGGATTCATTTTGAATTTCAACGTTCTCTTTGGCTTCAATCCCTTGATGCAACCCATCAGAGAAACGACGCCCTTCCATGATACGCCCTGTAAACCCATCAACAATTTTAATTTCCCCGTCAACTACAACGTAGTCAATATTTAAAATCATGATGTAGTTAGCACGCAAAGCTGTATCAATATGGTGGATTAAACGACCATTTTCGATGTCATATAAGTTTTTTACATGGAAGACATCTTCGGCTTTTTCAATACCTGTTTCAGTAAGGGCAATTGTTTTAGACGACACATCAATCACATAATCTTCGTCTTCTTTTAAGCTCTTGGCAAAATAATCTGCCCGTTGGTACAAGGCAGTTGATTGCTCAGCCTGGTTTGAAATGATAAGTGGCGTACGTGCCTCATCGATTAAGATTGAATCTACTTCATCGACAACCGCAAAGTATAAAGGACGCTGCACCATCTGGCGTTTGTACACGACCATATTGTCACGCAAGTAGTCAAATCCAAGCTCATTATTTGTTGAATAAGTAATATCTGCTGCATACGCTGCACGTTTTTCGTCGTTGTTCATGCCTGCTTTATTCAATCCTACTGTTAGGCCTAAGAAAGTGTACAACTCACCCATTTGCGCAGAGTCACGGCTAGCCAAGTAGTCATTGACTGTCACTACATGTACCCCTTTACCAGTTAAAGCGTTTAGGTATACTGGCATCGTTGCTGTTAAAGTTTTACCTTCACCAGTTTTCATCTCTGCAATGTTTCCGTAGTGTAAAGCCAAACCACCCATAATTTGTATGTGGTATGGGAATAATCCAAGGACACGGCGTGCACCTTCTCTTACTGTTGCAAAAGCTTCCACTAAAATATCTTCCAAGTCCTCGCCTAATTGTAGACGCTCTTGGAATGACTTAGTCATATCTTTTAATTGGTCATCTGTGTAATTTGCAAAACGATCCTCTAATGCTTCAACTTGTTTTGCAGTTTTATCAAATTTTTTCAAATCTTTTCTTTGGTTATCAAAAACCTTTTTTAAAACATTTGCCATTATTTTCTCCTTTGGTTCAGAAAATTATATAAATCTTGGGCTAGGGCACATAATCCTACTAGATAATATGCTGTAAGCCTTGGTACCCACTATCCCCAATATATTTATCGTCCTATACATGATAGCATTAAAATTTTGTCATTAAAACAGGAAACGGCTAGCCTAAGCAGAAATTATGAGATTTTTACAATCTTTTTCCTGGAAAAATGACTAAACCCATTAAAAAAAGCTCCGGCAATCACCGGAGCTTGTCACTTTATCAGAATGTTTTCTTGGTTATGCGTCTTCTAATTCATCTTCGATGGCAATTAAACCATATGAACCTTTACGACGAGCATATACCAAGGCATCTTTACCAGTTTCAGCATCTTCAAAGATGAAGAAGTTGTGACCTAGCATTTCCATTTGTAATACTGCTTCTTCTGCAGTCATCGGCTTCACAGATAAGGTTTTACGACGCACAATCTTAATTGGGTCATGCCCTTCTTCAGCCTCTTGCTCAACGCGGTCAGCTTGCACTTGTGTCTCCACAGCGCCTGGTAAACCAGCACTTACACGAGGTTTACGATTCATTTTTGTTTTGTATTTACGTACTTGACGTTCTAACTTATCAACCACAAGGTCAATAGAACCGTACAAGTCCTGAGATGTTTCTTCAGCACGTAAAGTCAAACCACCTGTTAAAGGAATTGTAACCTCTGCCTTAGCATCCTTATTCGGATAAACTTTCGCATTTACATATGCAGTAGCATCTGGTGAATCAGTGAAATACCGTTCAATCTTAGAGATTTTCTTTTCAGCGTACTCTCTGATTGCTGGTGTGATTTCAATATTCTCACCGCGGACGTTGTATGTAAACATAATCTTTCATCCTTTCTACCAGTAATAAATCACTGGTGAAGCTCCTATAGCTTCTTTATTAGTACCTTAATTATAATAGAAAACGCTTACCGATACAAATAATCCACACTGAAAAAATACATTATCTTGCAAGGGTCAGTCCGCTAACTTGACTAAAGCCCGCTAATTCAAGTGCCTTATAGGCTGAAAACATGGTGGTACCCGTAGTATAGACATCATCGAATAGAATAATCGGACGGTTTTGATTTATATTTTCTAGGGCCTTTTTCACCTTAATTTTACTTGTATCTTGCAAACGGTCATGGCGGTTTTTATAGGCCTGCTTCCCCCGACTCCCCTCACTTATCAGTAAATCTTTATAGGGAATACCTGCAGCTTCTAATAATAAGGCGGTTTGATTGAAACCTCGATTAGCTACTTTCTCACTGGAGGACGGCATAGGTACCCAAATCGCATTCTGATCTTTTCGGTAAGCTGACTTTAATTCATTAGCAAAAAGAAAACGTCCCCGTATATCTCCCTGCCCTTTTAAAACGATTAACCAATCTTTAAATATTCTATTATATTGGTAAAATGCTTGATTCTTAAAATGCCAATTATGATAACTATGCCAACTTTGACAATCACCACAAAAACCATCTGCATTCACTTCAACTACCATTTCGTCCTTAACTGACCGTCCACATTGCTTACAGGTATTTTTAAGATGAATAGTTTCTAATCCGCTTAAACACTCTTGGCAAAAAAGAGCTGGTTGAATCGGTCCTAAAGACAAGATATCCGATAAGTTTAAGTGACTATCTAAGTTATTTTGACAGATTAAGCAAGTTGTCCCTGTACCAGTAGTTGTCCTTTCACCATTCGTAAAAGCTTTAAATAAACTAGTCATCAATTAAACCTCGTTTTCTCGCTTGTTCATTCATGGTTTTAATTTGCCAAATTGCAGCATTTGATGCTTTCGTTTTCCCGTAATGGAGAAAGTAGACAGCGCCAGAAGGCCATTTAGGTTTTCGGCCCACTCGGCCTGAAATCTGGACCAGAGCTGCTGTAGTAAAGGTCTGGTCCTCACTACCTAATACGATGACATCAATATTGGCAAAGGTAACGCCACGCTCCAAGATAGTCGTTGAAAACAAAAAATCATAACGACCATCTCGCATATTTTGTACCTTGATTATCCGGTCTGGGTCTTTTGACGACACGGATTCAAACCGGTAATCAGCAAATACTTGCCGGCAAGATTTTACAAAAGTTAGCATTAAATCAATGTTTGGCATGAAGATCAAAACTCGTCGTCCTTTGGCCAGTAACCGCCCTAATAGTCGTTTAAAAACATATGGTACTTTACCTGCCTGAATAATACTATGCCAGTCGCCTACCCATTGGTGGACCGGAACTGGTAGCCGGTGTCGATGGTAACGTGCCGGGAGAATAGACACGGGCATCTTCCCCTCTTTGATTTGTTTTTCATGGCTGGGATTGGGTGTTGCTGTCAGTAAAATCTGCGCGCCATTCCCTTTTACAGCACGATTAGAAGCAAAATATAACATTGGGTCACCATCATAAGGAAAAGCATCAATTTCATCAATAATCAACAAGTCAAAAGCTGCTTTGAAACGAATTAACTGGTGGGTAGACCCGATTGTAAAAGCCGCGCCACTATATGATTCTTCAGACTGGCCATGGAGTAATTGAATAGTAATTTCAGGAAAAGCTGCTTTAAATCTCGGTACTAATTCATTGGCAACATCAATCCGAGGTGTTGCTAAGGCAACTTTGCCACCAGCCATTAGCGCTTGGTTAACTGCTTCAAAGACCATTTCGGTTTTACCCGCACCAGTAACTGCCCAAACTAAACGTTGGCCACCAGTTTGGTAGCTTTGACAAATCTCTTCAGAAGCTTGGGCCTGTTGTTCAGATAAGGTCCCAGTCCACGCAAGATAAGATTGGTTTCTTTTCCAGGAATGTGCTTTAGCTGTTGCTTCTATGTGATAGAGCTTGTCGCAGGTCCGTAATTTACCAAAGTTAAGACACTGCAAACAATAAAGGCATTCTACTAAGTCACATTGACAGATATTTTGATGAAAGTTTGTATGGTTACCGCAACGAAGACAAGTTAAACGCGAACCGCTTTTTTCTATGGCAGGGAAAATCTGTAGTCCGGGGATTTTCAGCGAGGCTATGGATTCATCAGTCTGGTCAATTTCCTTGGCTGTAACGAGTCGACCGCTTAATAAATTGATCACTTCTTCCATGCTTATCCCCCCTCATCCAGTTTATACGTCAAATTTTAGGGATTACGCCAAAAAAGATCAGGAAATCTCCTGATCTTAATTAAATATAAAAAATAAGTGCAATTTCAATAAATATAAAAACTTCGTCTTACCCTAGTCAATATCAGTGTTTTGCCACCAAACTAAAGCATAGGCAGCTGGACCAAGATGTGTCCCAATAACCGGACCTACTGGCGTTCGTTGCATATCTAAATCTGGGTGGTTTTCAGTCATATAAGCCACCAAACTTTGAACTTGCGGGGTGTCATCTTCCCCTACAATAGCGACCCTTAATCGTGGATCTGCTTGATAAGCTTGTTCGAATAAATCAAGCATACGCTTCACTGTCTTTTTATGGGTACGAACTTTTTCAAAAACTTCGATTTTCCCCTGTTCAAAATGCAAGATTGGTTTTACTTGTAATAGGTTACCAATTCCAGCTGCACTAGCAGAGATACGGCCACCTTTAGCTAAATGTCCCAAATTTTCTACTGAAAAATAAGCATCTGCAGTTAATTTTAAGGCATCTAATTTTGGTAAGATTTCTTCTAAACTTAGACCTTGTTCGCGCAATTTAACGGCTTCTTGAACGAATAACCCTTGACCAATCAAGGAAATATCTGAATTATAAACCGCAATCCGGACATTTTTTTCTTCAGCAACTTCGTTTGCAATCATATTAAAGGTTTGGAAGGTACCAGAGATACCTTTTGATAAAGTCACAACCAAAATTTCATCATGTGTCTCAGCAAGGCGTTCAAACGCTTCTGTGACAAGTCCTGGCGCTGGTTGCGAACTTGTTGGGATCTCATCTAAGGTTGCCATCTTGGCATAAAATTCATCAATCGTGATGTCGATATTGTCACGGTAAGATCCGTCTGAAAATGTAATTGTTAATGGTAGCACTGTGATATCGTGACGATTTGTAAATTCGTCTGAAAGATAGGCAGTACTATCCGTTACAATGGCAAGTGACATATATTTTTCTCCTCTAATCCCTGTACTTTACGGATTGCCACTTGAAAAATAATCAACCGGCAACAACATAATTGTCATTTTATCAAACATCTGCATAAAATTCGACAAGTTTATCTGATAAAGCGCTTCAACTTTGTGAAATAAACTCAAAAGATAGACAAATAGCGAAAAAACTTGAAATATGCTACTCTCAAAGGAAAGAAATTGATAACAAGGAGGCAAGTCAAATGATTGAATACCGGACTGTAATTGAAAACGGTGGCGACCACGAAATTGAAGTGAAAGGGTCACGGTTTATTTGCCATGCAAAACGGGTCTTCAATGAAGATGAAGCCAATGCATTTATCCAAAAAATTCGTAAAGAACACTACAAAGCAACCCACAATTGTGTAGCCTTCCAGATTGGTAACAAGAACGAGATTCAACGCGCACTAGATGATGGCGAACCATCCGGAACCGCAGGCGTTCCTATGCTTGAGGTCCTAAAACAGCGAGAATTACAAAATATTATCGTAATTGTTACCCGATATTTCGGTGGTACTAAATTAGGTGCCGGTGGCCTTGTCCGTGCTTATTCTTCTGCTGTTTCAGAGGGCTTAGACGCCATTGGTCAAGTAGAACGTAGGCTGCAAACCCAATTAGACATCAAAGTTGCTTACCCATTAACTGGTCAATTAGAACATTGGATCGCTGAATCGCCCTACAACTTATTAGATACAACTTATCTAGCTGACGTAACGTATCATTTAGGTGTCCCGTCTGATTTAGTAGATCAAGTTCAAGCCGACATCGTTAATCTAACAAGTGACCAAGCTGAATTTGCTATTGGTCAACAAGTCTATGTAGACATTCCAATTCGTTACTAATTTATTTATCAACTATAAGCAAATCCACTAGCATAATTTTGCCTTGCATTTTTAAAATGATTGGTGGACAATATAATTGTAAACCCTTACAGATGGAGGCTATATTATGGAAATTGAAAAACAAGTTGCAGACAAATATTTGAAGACTTATATGGTTGAAAAAGCTCCAGGATCAGCATCTTTGATTGCTTTCCCCACTTCAACTGAAGAAGTGGTCGCATTTATTAAAGATGCCAACGCGAGAAAGCAACCCACGATTACTATCGGTAGTCAAACTGGATTAACGAGCGCAACTTATCCTGTTAATAATGCTTGGTTACTAAGCTTGGAGAAAATGAATAACATTATTTCATTAGATGAGCAAACGCTGACTTTAACTGTTCAAGCAGGTGTAACCTTATTTCAAATCCGCGATTATCTAGCGAATACACCTTATTTCTATGCCCCTGACCCTGGTAATAAAAATGCATCAGTCGGCGGAAATGCATCTACAAATGCTGGTGGGATGCGAGCGATTAAATACGGTGTGACCCGTGATAATATTCGTGGTTATGATGTGGTATTAGCTAATGGAGAATTGATTCACGTTGGCTCTTTAAATAAAAAAGATGCGACAGCTTATGATTTGAAAGACCTATTTATCGGTGCTGAAGGTACGCTCGGGGTAATCACAGAGTTACAATTGAAATTAACACCACGTCCAGCTTTTGAGAAATCTGTTATTCTCGGTTTTAATTCTTTAGACGGTGTGTCAGATGCTATTTTTGAAGTTGTGAAGTCACCTGTTCAACCAATTGCTTTAGAACTTTTAGAAGAATCAGGTATTCACTATTCTGAACAATTTATTAACAAGAAAATGCCTGAAGTTCACGGCGAAGCTTTCTTATTGGCAACCGTAGCAGACAATGCGGCAGACGGTTTAGCCTTCCAGCTTGAAGCCATTCAAACCCTTGGGAAAAAGGCTGGCGCTATTGAAGCTCGCGAACTTTCTGACGATGAGGCCAGCGAAATGTGGGCCATCCGTGATAATATCTTGAACGGTATCGTTTCTAAAGGTGACTGGAAAATGTATGACCCAGTTGTTCCTAACCACTTGTTTACAGACTTAGTGAAGGAAGGTAAACGCTTAGGGGATAAATATAATGTCCAAACCGGATTCTTCGGTCACGCAGGAGACGGTAATATTCATATTTGTATCTTACGCGGTGATCAAGATGATGAAACTTGGGAACAAATTAAACACGACTATGAAAATGACTTATTCCCATACGTTGCTGAACAAGGTGGCTTATTATCTGCAGAACACGGTATTGGTTTAGAGAAAAAAGCTTATCTACCTTACTTCAAAGACGAAGCATATATGGCAGTATTAAAGTCCATCAAACAAGCCATGGATCCGAATAACATCTTGAACCCAGGAAAAATGTTTGATTAACAAGGGTGAGAGCGAGACCGTTCAACTCAATAACGATGGAAGACTATAGCCGTATCACACGCAGTGTGATGCAATATAGTCTGAAGCGGACTTGAGTTGGTCGAGCGAACCCAACTACAGGAGGTGAGCACCTACGCTCTGCTCAATAACGATGGAAGACTATAGCCGTATCACACGCAGTGTGATGCAATATAGTCTGAAGCGGACTTGAGTTGGTCGAGCGAACCCAACTACAGCAGGTGAGAGCCGACGCTCAGCTCAATAACGATGGGAGACTATGGCCTATATATTTTAGAATATAAGCCCTATTGAATTCTAATTGATAAGATATTAAGATTATTAGATTTATAGACTAAGAAACGCCCTACAATTTTGTGTAAGGCGTTTTTTCTTGAATATAATGATTTAACTCAGTTGGCTAAAGACGTTTTCAATAGTGTCTTCAAATACTAAGGTATCGTGATATGGAATTTGAAGTGATGATTTGTTTACTACGGTTAGATATTGTCCTCGGAAATAGTTTAAGAATCCAGCTGCTGGATAAACGACTAGACTTGTTCCCAAGATAACTAATAAATCTGCTTGGCGGATCTTATCCACTGCCCCGTTCACTACGTCTTGGTCTAATTGTTCTTGATACAATACAATATTAGGTCTAACAATGCCTTGATCAATTGGGCAGCGCGGAATACCATCTTGGTCTAGTTGAAGTTCTTCTAACTTATAATGACGGCCACATGAGACACAATAATTATCTAACGTACTGCCATGTAATTCATAAACTACGGTTGAGCCAGCTTTTTGATGTAAGCCATCAATATTTTGTGTAACCACCGACACATCTTTACCTGATCTTTCTAAGTTAGCGATGAATTCATGCCCTGCATTAGGTTTAGCTTCTTTATGAACCAATTTATCAAAGTGATAAGCAAAGTATTCTTTTGGATATTGCGTAAAGAAATGATGTGAGACCACTTCTTCTGGGCTATAAGTCCCTCCTAGATTTTCCATAAAAAGGCCATTGGATGACCGGAAATCAGGGATACCAGATGCTGTAGACATGCCTGCTCCTGTGAAAAAGACAATACGTTGACTATCTTGAATTTGTTGTTTGAATTGTTGGATTTTTTCGCTCATGCTAGTCCTCCTATATATAATTCTTTACCTATTCTACCATGACCAAATTTTTCATGCGAAATATCAAACTATTAAAGCCTTGAGCAATCTAATTGCTAATAACTCGGGTTTTATCTAATATAAAGACTGACATTATAAAAAGGAGAACGCTATGCAAATTGAATTTTTCCACGATGTGATTTGCTCATTTTGTTTCCCCATGTCTAATCGCATGCGGAAAATCACTAGTAAATATAATAACATCGACGTAGTCCACCGTTCTTTCGCTTTAGGTTGGGAACCAGATCACTTTATCCAAATGTTTGGGTCACGTGAAGCCGTTAAACCTGAAGTGTTAACGCACTGGGAACAAGCTAATCAAAATGATGATGACCACCGCTTTAACATAGAGGGAATGCGTGAAACCGACTTCAACTTCCCAACTTCAAAAAATGGTTTAAAAGCAGCAAAAGCCGCTGGTATTTTAGGCGGGCAAGATGCTTACTGGGATGCTTTTGATGCTATTCAAAATGCACTTTTCGTTGAAAATAAAAATATTGAAGAATTCGAAGTTTTAAAGGCTGCTATAGCAACTACCAATATCGACCTTGACCAATGGGTAGTACAATACGAGAAAGCTGAAACAGAAGAAGCTGTTTTACAAGATCTAGCGACCGTTCAAGCTTATGGCATCCAAGGGGCGCCGGCTTTAGTGGTCAACCAAAAATATATAATTTCAGGTGCACAAGCAACTGAAGACATTGAAAACCAGCTAAAACAAATTGCTGAAGAAGAAGGCCAACCATTAACACCAAAATTACAAACACTTGGTAGTGCTGGAATGGCTTGTAATTTCGTAGATGGTCAATGGATTTGCGACTAATACGTCTGGTTTAACTATAATATGATAATAACCTATGTGAATTTAACGTTCGCATGGGCTATTTTGTCATATTTCGCTTTTAAAGTTGCTTAGGCTTTCTAAATATTAATCCTAAAACAGTTCCTATTACCACAACTCTCAACATCATAAGTGGGGAATTTTCAATTTTTAGGATATCTAACAAAAAGTAATAACTACATACTAAGACAATACCTATAATCAATAACTTAATCCATTCTGGCATTTTATAATAAAGAAAATAGTGGATTTTATTGGTGGTTGTTAGTTTATAAATTACAAATGAATATAATATTATAAGCAATAACCCAATAACGGAACCTATTAACATCCAATCGCCTCTTTCTATAAGAACCTGCTTATCTTCACTTATAAGTTATCATGGTTAGATATCGCTTTCAAGTTATACATTCATTAATTGAGGTAAACATAGAAAAAGAGAGTCAGAAACACCAATAAAATTAGGTGATGAAAATACAAATTCTGATACAAGTATAGATTCAGACTTGAATACCAATGAAAACTTATCAGAAAAAACTGTACAAACAAATGATAATGATCAATCATTTGATCAAAAAGAAGTTATTAATGAAGTGATTTCAGTAGATAGCGATATTCAATATACTGAAACAACTCAAAATGATATCAGCACTTCTACAAAACAAGATGATGCAAAAACCTCAGAGTCGATAAAATGACTATCCTACCTAATACAGGCTTCTCTGGTGCAATTGGCTTAATTATAAGTGCATTGGGACTCACGCTATTCAAGAAAAGAAAATAATCAATAACATTTATATATAAGCTTCTAGGTTACGCGACGTAGGTAACTTAGAAGCTTTTTATTTTTACCCTTAGCATTATCTACGAACATCCCTCCTAACAATTATTCTTTTTACAATATTTTTTAATTTATATAATATATTGCGTTCTATTATTACAACCCTTATAATAACAATTATAAAAACATAGGGAGGATCATCGATGTGAGAAATTCGGCTGATATTCGTAAGATGAACAAAAATAAGATTCGTCGCATTCTATGGAGTGGTGGCGGGTATACGAAGCAGCAAATTGCAGGTATCACAGGATTGAGCGTAGCCACTTGTAATACGTTACTGAATGAATTATTGGATGCTGGTGAAGTAATTGGCGAAAAAGCCAGAGTTGCAGAAGTGGGACGCAGTACAACCCGTTATGAGATTGATGAGAGGTTCGAGAGTATCCTTTGCCTGACTTTTGATATGGTAAATGGACAGCGTAAGTTGACTTGGTGGCTATTATCTATGTTAGGTAATATCACAGCTTCCAATACTATCAATTTTGATTTATTAACTATTGATACCTTAAAAAACCAGATAACTGATATTTTTCAAAGCTATCAAAATATTTCTGTAACGGTGGTAGGTACGCCTAGTATTGCTGAACATGGGATTATCCGTCACTGTGATATTCCAGAATTGGAAGGGCTAGCACTAGTTGATCATTTATCTAATCAATTTGGTATACCCGTTTTGATGGAAAATGATATGCATTTGAAGGCTTTTGGTTTTTATATGATGCAAGAAACTAGTGATAGTGTGGTCACACTTGGCAATTTCCCAGCGCATGTCCTGCCCGGTACGGCTAGCGTTCACGGTGGCACCATTCTTAAAGGTGCAAATCAATTTGCCGGAATGGTTGGGTTTTTGCCCTACGGCATCCAACGTGATGAATACCTAGCTCAACTCAACCCCAAAGAAAGTTTGCCTTTGATTGAAAAGGCAGTGATCGCCATCATTGCCCTTGTTAATCCGGAAATCATCGTTTTTACTGGTGATTTAATCAATCAAGAAAAGCTACATACGATTCAAGAAAACTGTCAACAACATATCCCTAATGAATATATCCCCCGTTTTCAATATCAAGAAAATATGGATCATTATTATTTAGAGGGGATGTACCAACAAGCACTGATACAAAAAGGAGAAATATTATGATGACACATAAAGAACGAATGGAACAAGGACTTTGGTATGACGCAAATTTTGACCCGGAAATAGTATCTTTACGGGAAACCGCCGATGATTTATGCTTTCAATTTAACCAAATAAATCCCAAAAATACTGAAGAAAGAGAAGCTGTTTTAGCCCAATTGCTTCCCAATCGTGGAAAAGACACAGTCATTCTATCCCCTCTTTACGCGGACTACGGTGTAAAGACGACAATTGGAGATGGCACTTTTATCAACCACAATGCTTATCTAATGGACGGTGGTACAGTGACGATTGGTAACCACTGTTTTATCGGACCTAACTGTGGATTTTATACTGCTAACCATCCACTCGTTGCAGAAGAACGAAATAAAGGCTTAGAACAAGCTGAACCTATCGTCCTTGAAGATAACGTATGGATTGGCGCTGACGTAACCATTTTGCCAGGTGTAACTATAGGTGAAGGTGCTGTTATTGGCGGTAAAAGTTGTGTAACGAAAGATATTCCTGCTGGTGTTATTGCTGTGGGGAATCCGTGTCGAGTAGTGAGACCCATCACCGATGACGACCGTATCGAAGAGTAGGAGGATAAGAGATGAAGAGAAGAATTTTGAATGAACGTTTGGCCGCTATCGTCGCCAGTCTCCGGCACGGAGAGATGCTGTTCATTGCAGATGCTGGTAGTGGCACTTCTTCCAAAGCCTTGTATCCCTTAAGTCCAGAAGTAGAATATTTAGATCTAGAAGCCGTTACGGGATCACCTAGCTTTCATGATATCGTCGTAACGCTAGTTGAAGTTGGCGATTTTGAAAGTGCCATCGTCACTGATGTTATGGAAGATTTAAATTCAAAAGATTATCAATTCATCACTGAGTTGATGGGTAAAGATAATATCCATGAAATTCCTTATATCCCAGATTACTATCAAATGCGTGACCGGTGTAAGGCAGTAGTGCAGACTGGAGATTATGGTATCCATGCCCAAGCGATTTTAGTCGCTGGCTACCCTAGCGCAGATATTCCCTATGAATGGTTACAGGATGGCTTGAAAAAAGACGGATAAATATAGTTTCAACTAAAAAAGGGTTCTATAATAAATAGTGTTGGTGAGATTCAATTGAGTCTCATTGGCACTATTTATTATAGAACCGAAAAATTATATAATCTTATTTCTTCCACCATTCATCATAAACGGTGATTGGTAATTCACGTTTGTGTTGGGTTTTTAGGTACCAGTTTTCGATTTTTTCGGCTGCGTCTGTTGAGACGTCTTTGCCTTCTAAGTAAGCATCGATGTCTTGGTAGGTGACACCTAGGGCTACTTCGTCGGCTAAGCCTGGGCGGTCTTCTTCTAGATCAGCTGTTGGCACTTTGGCGTATAGATGTTCTGGTGCATCTAAATATTCAAGGATAGCGCGTCCTTGCCCTTTATTTAACCGCCAGATAGGTAGGATATCTGCTGCGCCATCACCGAATTTAGTATAGAAACCTGTGACTGATTCTGCAGCATGGTCGGTTCCAACAACTACACCCGCATTCTCACCTGCGATCGCATATTGTACCAACATCCGTTGGCGGGCTTTGATGTTTCCTTTATTGAAGTCAGAAATGGCAAGGCCGCCCTTTTCCAATTCTTCAACTGTGGCATCAACAGCTGGTTTGATGTTGACGCGCACGGTTTGGTCAGCTGCCATGAATGCGATGGCGTCCATGGCGTCTGCTTCATCGGCTTGGTTACCGTATGGCAGACGGACTGCGATGAATTGATACTTGTCGTCGCCAGTTTCTTCGCGCATTTCAGTGATGGCCAGTTGGCATAGTGTGCCGGCTAGGGTTGAATCTTGCCCACCAGAAATCCCCAGTACTAAGGTTTTCAGGAATGAATACTTGTTGAGGTATGCCTTGATGAAATCGATGGTACGTCTGATTTCTGTTTCCGGGTCAATGCTCGGTGCGACTTTAAGGGCGTTTATGATTTCTTCTTGTAATGGACGCATGATGTTCTCCCCTTTGATTGCTTATTCCTTTGTTGATTTATTGCTTTCTAGCTTAAATAGTGAATTAGTCTTCGTGATCTTCGTTGTCACCATTCAAGTCGAATTCTTTGTATTCTTCGTTGATACGCTCGCGAATTTCAGCGATTGAATTCATTTTTAAATCATACAGCTCTTGCGATAAGTCCACTGGATATGGCTCTGGATTCAACATACGGCGGTATTCTGACCATAAGGCATCCAAGTGCTCGCGTGAAAAATCACGAACGGTTTCAAGCGTTGGCATATCGTAAACCAATTCACCCTTGTCGATGATAGTTTTTAATAATGGACGCGCATTGAAACGACGAACTGTTTTATTGATATAAGTATAAGTTGGATGGAACATGAAGATAGACTCAGCCTCATTAGGATCTTCATTCATTGTCGTGATGTAGTCCCCTTCAGATTTGCCATCTTTCTTGCGGGTAATACGCCAGATTTGTTTCTCACCTGGTGTGGTGATTTTATCTGGAGAAGACGAAATTTTCATGGTCGGGACCATATCGCCATTCTCATCTTCAATGGCACATAGTTTGTAAACGGCCCCTAAGGCTGGTTGGTCGAAGGCTGTAATCAGCTGTGTACCAACGCCCCAAGCGTCAATTTTAGCGCCTTGCATCTTCAAGTTTAGAATGGTTTTCTCATCTAAATCGTTTGACGCAGAAATAATAGCATCCGGGTAACCTGCTTCATCCAGCATTTTGCGGATACTTGATGATAGGTAAGAAATGTCACCAGAGTCGATACGAACACCGACAAAACGAGACTTATCGTCCATCTCATTAGCTACTTTGATCGCATTTGGCACACCTGAACGAAGGGTATCGTAAGTGTCCACCAAGAAGGTACATTTTTCATGGGCATTGGCGTAAGCTTTAAAGGCCTCATAGTCACTTTGGTAAGCTTGTACCATGGCGTGTGCATGGGTACCTGAAATTGGAATGTTGAATAATTTACCTGCGCGTACATTTGAGGTTGAATCGAATCCACCGATGTAAGCAGCGCGCGAACCCCAAATTGCTGCATCCATTTCTTGGGCACGACGGGCACCGAATTCAGCTAGTGCGTCGTCGCCAGCTACGTTACGAACACGTGAAGCTTTGGTTGCGATTAGGGTTTGATAGTTGATGATATTTAAAACAGCCGTTTCGATCAAAGTACAGTCAGCTAGTGACCCCTTAATTTGCATCAATGGTTCGTTCGAAAAGGCAATTTCCCCTTCTTCCATTGAACGAATTGTTGCATCGAAGTGGTAGTTTTTCAAATAGTCTAAGAAATCTTCGGGATAGTCTTGTGTTTCCCGTAAGTAGGCGATATCGTCGTCGGTAAATTTTAAGTTTTGTACATATTGAATGACACGTTCTAGGCCTGCGAAAATGGCATAGCCACTTTCAAACGGATTTTTACGGAAGTACACTTCAAAAACCGCTTGTTGGTCAGCTTTTCCAGCGTCCCAATAAGTCTTCATCATATTGATTTCATATAAATCTGTGTGAAGCGCCAGGCTATCGTTGGTCGTTGTCTTCATATTCTTATTCCCTCCAAGAATTGCGATTTGACTTTCCTTATTATACCACTATTCCACAGCTAGTTGTCACCTCTAGACGCTTATATCCTTGTTTTAGTAAGCAAAAAAGCGTTAGCTACCAGTACACATGACTGTCACTAACGCTTAAATGACTTTTCGTTTATAAAAATTTGAACAAACAACTCATCTGTTTAGACATCAGCGGTCTCACAGCCTATTTAGTCGGGTTCGAGTCTCCAGAAAGGACTGCGTTTCAGATTAAGTTGTAGCTGACTTCACCATCTACTGCCTTAATCTTCCAACGTTCCTTTCTTGACGTCGACTCTCACACCCTATTTAGTCGGGTTCGAGTCTCCAGAAAGGACTATATTCACTCACTCTTTAAAGTCGAGTTCGCTTTGGCAGGCAGGTCTCCACTTCAGACTATTTTGCATCACACTTTGTGTGATACGGCACTAGTCTTCCAGTGCTACCTGCCTGAGCGCCAAAGCTCTCATCCTATGACGTCGATGTTCATTTCTTCAGCTTCTTCTCTTGTGACTGTTGGTTTTTCGTCTTCGTCAATTCCTGATGAGGATACTTTGTCGAAGAGGATTTTAATCGTTTGTAATAAGATCTTGAAGTCCAAGAACATTGAGTATTTCTTGATGTAGATCAAGTCAAAGTTCAATTTAGAGTTAAAGTCAGTGGCATATTTACCGTAGACTTGTGCGTAACCCGTAATCCCTGCTTGTACGTTGTGACGTAAGTAGTAGTGCGGGTTTTCTTCTTGGAATTGGTTCACGAAGAATGGTCGCTCTGGACGTGGTCCAATCATGGACATATCTCCGCGTAGCACATTCAACAACTGTGGTAATTCATCGATACGCAAGGCACGAATATATTTACCAACTGTTGTGACACGTGCGTCATTTTTCGTTGCAATCATTGGGCCAGATTTCACTTCAGCGTCCGTTGTCATTGAACGGAATTTCAAGATATCAAACTCTTCGCCACCTTTAGTAATACGTACTTGGCGGTAGAAGACTGGTCCTTTAGAGGTTAATTTAATAATAATCGCTGTAATCAACATGATTGGTGACGTTAAGATTAAACCAACTAAAGCCATCATGATATCTAAACCACGTTTGATTAAGGCTTGGTCCGCTGGAATCGCAAAGTCTGAGGTTTCAATAATAGATTCATCTTCAAAATTCATAATATTTGGATTTACCATGACCAGGTTTTCAAATTTAGAATTTAAGAATAGTTTTTTATTGGCACGCATCAACAAGTCATAAATTTTTAATTTTTCGCTTTCATCAATTTGCGATGCAAGATATACAATATCATACTCATCTAAACGACTCTTCACATTGCGGTAGTAATCTTCTAATACTACATGTGTTACGATATGACGAGTACTTTTCGAATTTTTGAAATTATATATTGCCGGAAAAACAGCTTCTTCAGATCCAACGATCATTACCCGTTTCGTAGACGCATAGCGTCGGTAAATATCGAAGACTAAGGCTCTAAAAACGTAGAGCATCACAACACTTACCACGAAGTCGATTAAGACAACTGAACGCGGAAAGGCTAACCATCTACCAGCAAAACTTAAGACCATAGCAACGACTGCTAAGATTCCTTGACTGATGATGGTGATGAAGAAGAGGTCGCCTTTGGTTTTATCATAAAGGATATAAACCCCAAATAGAATATTGATAAATACAAAGATAATTAATATCCAACCAATTGCCCCTTGGAAAGCTTCATAGTTTTTCAAAGGTACATATCGACCATACCGCAAAAAGAATGAAACAAGATAAGAAAGGAACAAGATTAACGCTTCTGTTGCCGCGATAACCACGCGGTACCAGTTCGTCCATTCTCCGTTTTTTTGCATTTTTTCACCCATTTCATTATATATATACTATAAGTGAGCACCTATAATCCCTAATATTCTACCATAACCCGACTGGATTATAAGCCTATTCTAGTTAAAAAACCTTTAAATTATAGTAGAAAATTGAAAAAAGCAGCTAGCTTTTACACTAACTGCTTCAAACTACTTAGATTATTCTGGTGATCCATATGGAATTTGACTGGATTCAGTAACTGAATCACTTGCAACAGATGACCGAGGTCGTTCGGTTGTATTTGATTCAACTGTTGATTGCTGTTGTGAACTAGATGACGTTGCACTATCCTCTATCACTGAACCACTACTTGAAGAAGATGATGGTTCATTCATTTGACTGGAGTCACTTTCAGCACCATCTTCAATATCTGAGTCATCACGTGATGATTCAGATGCACTCGATGATGAAGAATCGCTTGATGTGGATGCACTATCATTTGAACTACTAGTAGATGAACTAGTTGAATCACTTGAGCTTGCAACGCTAGAACTTGAACTAGAACTAGATACACTTGATGCATCACTCGATGATGAACTTGCTGAAGAAGGGACTTCTTCACTTGAACTTGCGTCGCTTGAGGTGCTACTTGAAGAGTTGTCATCACTAGATACTGCACTCGATGACGAACTGCTTGATTCAGATGACGACGATCCGTCCGCTATTGAACTAGATGATACTGGTCTTTGTGACGATGGAGATGAACTTCTTCGACTTGATGACCGAGATGTACTTTGTCCAGAATGTTTAGAGGCTAAAACGCCTGAAGTAACATTGGTATTTACACCAAATGATGGTTTATCAGATGTTCGACGTAACGTTAAGGTTGCTGAAGCATCGTTAGATGCCATGATTTCTTCACGTATGGCTGTTAAATCCGCAACGCGGCTCTTTGATGCTTTAATTGCCGCTTGACCTTCTTCACGAATTTTCGCTAATGCTTCATCAGATTGATCAGCTGCCTCTGCCTCTTCTACCAAACGGTTGAAGATGGCTTGCGTTGCTTTCTCGTCACTTTTTGCGATCATTTCTAGTAACCGATCTTGAATACATGGGTTTTCGATTTCATTCACGCGTTCAGTAACTGTTGTTAATTGATCTTCCAAAGTATCATAAGTCAGTGTTGTATCATGTTCGATTGCTGTTAAATCACTCGCGTATGCACGAATTAAATTGATTTGGCTTTCTGCTTCATCAATTAAAGTAGTGGCCGTGTTGTAGAAACCATCGTCTTCATTATCCAATTGATTAGCATAGTTCTCACGAAGCACATCTAATTCATCAATAGTGACATCGTCGTCTACTAAGAAATACTCTTGGATGGTTGCCCCGTTAATCACGGCTTGTCCGGAACCATCATCGTTTTCGTCGAATAAACCATTTAACTGATTTTGTAAGTCAAACCGTTGTTGGACTGACGTGATTCGTTCTTCAATAACCGGTTTTTCTTCACTGTCTCGTAAGTTGTCTACTTCTTCAGTTAATTCGGAAATTTCATCTTGTTGAATATCCGTTTTTAGGAAAGTGTAGGAGTTATCATAATAAAGCGCATTTACTGATGATGCTACTGCTTCAATTTTCTCTTCTGCAGACATCCGGTTCGTATTGGCAAACGCACGAATGATGAATAAGGCTGCCACACAAACCACAATACCCATTAATACATAGGCAATTTGTCGATTGTCTTTAAAAAAACGTTTGTGCACCTTTTCTCCCTCCCTTTTCTAGTTTATCGATTGCTTGGTCTTAAGATTATCATGCAATCGCCCAAAAATAACTACCTGTTGTACTTTATCATATAATTTTTATATTAGTCATACATGTGTAATCAATTTGTAACAGCGTAAACATAGGATGTGAGACAGGTCGTTAAGACAGGAGACGGTGGAAGAATAGTGCCGTATCACACAAAGTGTGATGCAAACTATTCTGAAGCGGACACCTGTCTGCCCTGGCGAGCTCAACTAAAGGGTGTGAGAGTCGACGCTCAGAAAGGGAACGTTGGAAGATTAGAGCAGTGACTGACGAAGTCAGGTGCAATCTAATCTGAAACGCAGTCCTTTCTGGAGACTCGAACCCAACTAAACAGGGCGGGAGAGTCGACTTAAATAAGCATGTTAGTTTCAATCATTTTTCTATATTTTTCCGTGTATAACCTTTTTTCCAATTAGAACTTTTATATCTAACTTAATGATAACCGAGATTGCTATAAAGCCGAAATAATACCAATTTGAATTAAAAAAAGAGTCGCAACCAATCGTTACGACTCGGAAATTTATTGTTATTGGGCGTATTTCTCGTTCATCCGGCGTTCGTACACATTCAACAATTTGGTTAATGTGAAGGTTAGGATGAAGTAGATTGCCATTGAGATGATTAATGGGATGATCCCATTGAAGGTAATCGTTGATACGTTACGGGTTTGGAAGGTTAATTCCGCTACCCCGATGGTTGAAACGATTGACGATTCTTTGATTAAGGATACGAATTCATTCCCTAGTGACGGCCAGATAGATCTTAATGATTGTGGGAAAATGACTTTCCGCATAGTCACCCAGTAGCCTAGACCAAGTGAACGTGCGGCTTCAGCTTGCCCCTTATCAACCGAGTTGATCCCTCCACGGATGATTTCTGCGATATAAGCACCCGAGTTTAGGGATACGGCCACTAAACCAGAAGTCAAAGTTGACCAACCGAACATGCCGGCGAAACCTAGGTAAATGAACAACACTTGAATCATCAATGGTGTCCCACGAACGATTTCAATATAAGCTTGCGCAATTAGATCGATTAATTTATTTTCCGATAAACGCATTAAGGCTAAGGCTGCCCCTAAAATTAAACCGAAGAAGATAGCTGTTGCGGAAATCACTAAGGTTGTTTTCACACCATTCACAAAGTAAGGTGCGTAAGCTAGCCAAGTGGATTGACGGTTGTCTTCAATAATTTGGTAAGATTCGTCTAACCATTGGTCAATTAACCCTTGTTCTTGAGCGTCCGCAATGGATTCGTTGACTGCTGCTAGTAAAGTCGGTTGGTTTTGTGGCATCGCTGCAGCTTTACCAGGATCTTGAATTGGTAAATTGGCTTCAATCACTGTTAAATCAGGATTTTCTGCCGCATAAGCACCCGCCACATCTTCATCTAGTAGGACCCCATCCACTAAACCTGAATTTAAAGCTGAAATTGAGTCGGTTGTGGTACGCATGACCTGAACTTCTGAGTTTGGATAGTGGTCGCCTACAAGTAATTGTTGGGTTGTCCCTTCACCAATAGAAATTTTACCGCCATCAACAAAGTATGTATCGTCTGTGATTTGGTCTACTTTACTTTCTTGAATCACGAAAGATTGACCTGACACTTGGTAGATATCAGAGAAGTCCACCGACTTGGCTCGTTCTTCCGTTGCTGTCATCCCCGCTAGTACAATGTCAATTTGACCCGTATCAAGCGATGTTAATAAATTCGAAAACTCCATATCAACAACTTCAAGGTCTACGCCTAAGTCATCTGCGATTTTTTGTGCTAAGAAGATATCTAGTCCAACAACCTGATTTTTCCCATCTTTTAAAATAGAGAATTCAAACGGTGCATAAGTTGAATTGGTCCCAACCCGTAAGACGCCACGTTCTTGAATATCCTGGTATAAAGTATCCTCCCCTGGTGGTGTTGCTTCACTGGCATCAATGGTAGATGCCGCTGATTGACCCTCTTCAGTTGCCAAAACGGGACTTTGACTCAAGCCAACCATGGCTAGAACAAGTGTCATACACACCAAAATGATTTGTTTCATATATTTCATGATCCTGCCTCCTTTAAAGCATTTTTCTGCTATCTCAACATTTGCTTTTTACCAATTGTTTAATTAACTAAACGCCACTAGCTAACTTCAACTTTTACTATTTTAGGCAATAAAAAAATCTCCACCTCTATAACAGAGGCGGAGATCCACGGTACCACTCTAATTTTAGGGATGGCCTTCACCTCCCCTTACTTGAAATGGTAACGTCATTAGCGAAATGACCTACTATCAAAGGTTCAGTCATTTTTCTCAACAATGCGGTTCAATTATCTATTCTGTAAGGCCTCACACCAACGCCCCTCGCTATACCAGTCGATAATTTACTCTTTGTTTCATTGAATATTTATTAAAATAGTATGTGGTTTAACCACGTCCACTACATTATATTGACATGACCATGTATTTGTCAATCACTGTCGGTTGAAATGTTGAAAAAGTGTCAGTCGTTTTCAAACAGCAGAAAGCTTATCTGGTCTAGGTTTCCTTGCTTATACCAGTTTTGCAGGTATTTTTTTCATGAGATTTTCACGCAAAAAAGTTGACAAATTTAACTGTCAAGTCAGCAATTATGCGTTTCGCCATCTACCACCGCGATGCCCTCCAAAGAAGAGGAAGATATTCCTTTCCGATATAAAAAAAGACTAGCAACGAGGCCAGCCTTCTTGATTTGATTATATATATGAATTAGCCTACGAATTTAGCTGCGTATTCTGCGAATTGCGCACCAGCGCTTGCTAAGAATTGTTTAGAGTCTTCGTTAGTTACTTCACCAGTCTCCATGTCAGAAATTTCAGCAGAGTTGATGTAAAGTTCTGGTTGAGCCATAGTTTGTAAGTCTAAGAATACTAACGATTGACGTAATGAGTGATGCGCTAAAGTACCAGCAATACCAGAGATAGATTGAGATGCTACTAAAGCAGGTTTACCAGCCCATACGTTTTGACCCCAAGGACGAGAAGCTACGTCTAAAGCATTTTTCAATGCAGCTGGGATATTACGGTTGTGTTCAGGTGTTACAAAGATGATGGCATCTTGAGCTGCAACTTGTGCACGGAACTCTTCGTATTCTGCTGGAGAGTTAGCGTCTAAGTCTTGGTTATATAAAGGTAAGTTTGCGATTTCTAAAAAGTTAACTTCTGAACCTTCTGGTAAACCAGCAACGATAGCTTTCGCTACACCTTCAGATAAAGAGTTTTGACGGATAGAACCTACTACTACACCAAATTTTGTCATGTTAAAAATCTCCTTTTCAAATGTTCTTAATTTTTTATCTTACATGATATATCATAACACCTCGAATTCGAAATATCAAAAGTTAGTGCTTCGTATAACAAGTTTTTTTATTGTAAAATGACGGATTGTTACTCTTGCGCTATGAAGAGGCCCACTATATCAAGCTTTACACTTACAAAATGTAAGTGATAAAAAATAGACTGTTTGTTCAATAAGTACATTATTTGTATTTTATAACCTTTATATCATTTAATTGTTCAGTCATTTCGCGCAAAAACATACTAGATCGATCCTCAAAAAATGGCCAGATTGTGATCACGAATCCCGCAACAAAATCCTGTTCAACCTACCCTTTCTCAAGATGCTAATTTTTTGTCTATATAAAGGAAAAAGGACTGCACCAAAAGTACAGCCCCTTAACTCGGAAGACTATATAAATTTTAAGCTGCGAACCGGCTCACACTTAGCTGATATCCGGCTCGACAAGTTAGACTTGTCGAACATTTAATTATCTTAACCACTCATTATTTCTTGCGACATCCGAAAAGGCACCTGGTTCTGTCGTTTCACCTTTGGCCCAGATTTGTTCAGCCATTTTACGTGCTGATTGTGGTAGACCAAATAGTTTGATGAAGCCTTCTGCATCATTTTGGTTGTAGATGTCATCTTCACCAAAGGTTGCTAATTCGTCTGAATATAATGAGTAAGGGCTTGTCATACCAGCGTCAATAATGTTCCCTTTATATAGAACCATTGTCACTGAACCGGTTACAGTTTTTTGTGTTTCGTCTACAAAGACTTGTAATGCTTTACGTAATGGTGAGAACCATAAACCGTTATAAACTAAGTCTGCGTATTTCAAGGCCACGCTTTGTTTGTAATGTTGTGTGTCACGGTCTAAGGTAATTTGCTCTAATTTTTCATGTGCATGATAAAGGATTGTTCCACCTGGTGTTTCATATACACCACGTGATTTCATCCCTACTAGACGGTTTTCTACTACATCTAGAATACCGATACCGTTGGCACCACCAATTTTATTTAGCTTTTCAACCAAAGCAATTGGATCTAATTTTTCTCCGTTAACAGCAATCGGAATACCCGCTTCAAAGGTCACTGTTACTTCAACTTCTTGGTCTGGCGCTGACTGTGGTGATACACCTAATTCCAATATTTCTTCATAGTTTGGTTTGTTGGTTGGGTCTTCTAAGTCTAACCCTTCATGTGATAAGTGGAATATGTTTTCGTCTTTAGAATAGTTGGTTTCACGTGTAATTGGTAGTGGCACGTTATGCGCTTCTGCGTAGTCAAAGGCTTGCTCACGAGACAAGATATCCCATTCACGCCAAGGTGCGATGATCGTCATTGTGGGATCAAATTCACGGATTCCTAACTCGAAACGCACTTGGTCGTTTCCTTTCCCTGTACAACCGTGAACAATAGCGTCACAGCCTTCTAAATGCGCAATTTCAACCATACGTTTAGCGATTAATGGACGCGCGTAGGCAGTTCCTAATAAATAAGTCGACTCGTATTTAGCCCCTGCTTGGATCGCTGGGAAAATGTAATCCGTAATGAATTCCTCACGCAAGTCTTCTACATATAATTTCGTCGCCCCGCAGGCTACCGCTTTTTCTTTCAAGAATTCAAAGTCTTCTTCTTGACCAACGTTACCAGTCATCCCGATAACTTCACAGTCGTTATAGTTTTCCTTTAACCAAGGAATAATCACTGAAGTATCTAAACCACCAGAGTATGCTAGTAAAACCTTTTTAATTTCTTTATTTGCTTTTGCCATGAATAATTCCTCCTAATTTTTAAAAATTTTATGCGTATTTTTGATTCATTTTTCTTTCATATACATTCAAGACTTGTGATAAAGCATAAGTCATGATGAAGTAAATGATCATAGAGATAAATAATGGGACCACTGCTTGGTAAGTAATACTTGTTACCGCCCGTGTTTGGAAGGTTAATTCCGCCACCCCAATGGTCGATACAATAGAAGATTCCTTGATCAAGGTGATAAATTCATTCCCCAGTGACGGCCAAATCGATCTTAATGATTGTGGGAAAATAACTTTCCGCATGGTTTGCCAGTAGCCAAGCCCTAGTGAACGCGCAGCCTCAGCTTGCCCCTTATCAACGGATTGAATACCCCCACGGATAATCTCCGCGATATAAGCACCCGAGTTCATGGATACAGACACCAAACCGGCAGTCATTGTAGACCAGCCAAAGATAGACCCTACACCAAGGAACATAAACAAGACTTGTATCATCAACGGTGTACCACGCACAAACTCGATATAAGCTGTCGCTAAGAATTTTAGGATTGGGTTATTAGTCAAACGCATAAGAGCTAAGAAAATCCCCAAGATCATACCGAAAAAGATGGATACCCCTGCAATAATCAAGGTTGTTTTAATCCCGTCCCAAAAATATGGCCAGTAGGTGGTCCAACCTGTTCCCGCGTTTTCACCAGCGATAATATCAAATGAGGCTTCTGTCCAAGTTTCGATTAAGCCTTGTTCATTCACATCGTCTAAAATATCGTTGATAGCTGTTTGTAAGGATGGTTGGTTTTCCGGGATACCAATTGATTTCCCTTGATCTTCAACCATGCCGTCTAAGTTAGAGTCAATAACGGTTAACCCTTCATTTTCAGCTGCATTGGCACCGGCAACCGCGTCATCTAGTAATACCCCATCTGCTTGGCCAGAAGTTAAGGCCGCAATGGCATCCCCTGATTTACGCATGATCAACAAGTCTGGATTTTCAAAGAAGTCTCTCACATAGCCCTCTTGCAATGTCGCTTCAGATACCGCAATGGTATGCTCGCCATTTTCAAATGAGGTATAATCTACAATTTCATCTTCTTCGCCTTCACGAATAACGATTGATTGACCAGATAATTCATAGGCATTTGAGAAGTCAATGGATTGGTCACGCTCTTCAGTCGCCCCCATACCAGCGATGATCAAGTCGATCCCTCCCGTTTCAAGCGAAGCGATCAATGACCCAAACTCCATATCAACAACTTCCAGTTCAACCCCTAACTGGTCTGCGATATATTCTCCTAGGAAAATATCAATCCCAACGACCTCGTTTTGACCATCTCTTAAAACGGTAAACTCATAAGGTGAATATCCAGACGCCGTCCCCATTCTAAGCACACCACGTTCTTGAATCTCCGCCAGTAATGTATCTTCACCCTCAACCTCAGCCGCTGCTTCAGGACCCGTCCAAGACGATGCTGAAACACTTTTGGCTGGTACAACAAGACTGATCAAGATGGCCAAAATAACCATCAAATTAAAACCCTTCAACTGCCATCCCACTTGATTTTTCTTCTTCACCTGACTAAACATTTTCTTCATCCTCCTAGATTTTTCCTAAAAAAAAAGCCCACCTCTCCTATAAGAAGAGGCGGACTAAAGTCCACGGTACCACTCTACTGTTGTGATTTTTGTCTAAGAGTTTCCCCCAAATCATTCGTATTATGATAAAGATATCATTACATAAATGACAAACGAACAATAGATTTGTACCATTTTCAAGACATCAGCATTATCTGACGCTTTATAACAAGCATTCATTTGTTAGTTTGGAAAATAAAAAAATCCGCCCCTTCAAATGAAGAGGCGGTTAATATCCACGGTACCACTCTACTGTTGACAAAAATACATCAACGCTTGAAGACTTAACGCGTCTAACGAGTTGAGCTATCTTACTTTCACCCAACTATCTCAGCAATGCGGTTCACAATTCTCCTGACATAGACCTTCCACCAATCGTCTACTCGCTTTGGACAGTACACTTGCTACTCTTTGCTTCTATGATTTAATATTCTGTTCTCATAAAAAAATGACATCTATCATTGTTTTTTAAGTTTTTGTCATTTTCTTTTAATCATTCTAATCTGTAAACTTTAGAAAGTCAACCTCAAAAGTTAAAAATCTTTTTATATAAAATAAATTACTTGATATTATCGCGAACTCTTGCAATAGCAGCAGTTACGGCTTCTGGAGCTGGACCACCGGTAACATTTCTACGGTACACACAGTTCTTCAAATCAATGGCATCGTAAATGTCTGCGTCAAATAATTCTGAGAATTTTTGGTATTCATCCAAGGTTAATTCTTCCAAGCTCTTGCGGTTTTCCGTACAGTAACCCACTAAATCTCCAGATACTTGGTAGGCATCTCTAAAGGCCATCCCCTTGTTGGTCAAGTAGTCTGCACAGTCTGTCGCGTTTAAAAAGCCAGTACCACAAGCTGCATACATCACATCTTTATTGACAATTGTTGCTTCTAGCATACCTGGTAACAGCGTTAACATTGCTTTTACATGGTCAATCCCGTCAAAAAGCTGTTCCTTAATTTCTTGCAAATCTTTATTGTAAGCAAGCGGCAGACCTTTCATAATGGTTAAGACGCTCATCAGGTTGCCGTAAACCCGACCCGTTTTCCCACGCATTAATTCATGGATATCCGCATTCTTCTTCTGAGGCATGATCGATGAACCAGTTGAGAAGGAATCTTTCAGGCTGATGAAACGGAATTCTTGGCTGGACCACATAATCGTTTCTTCCGCGTAACGGGACATGTGCATGGACATCATGGCTAAATCTGATAGGAATTCGATGGCATAATCGTTGTTGGATACCGCATCGATTGAGTTAACATATGGTGCTGTGAAACCTGCCACCTGGTCAGTTGTATAGAAAGGGTCAATTGGGTATGTGGACGTTGCTAAGGCACCCGCACCTAGTGGCATGTCGGCTGCTACTCGATCATAAAGGTCTGCAAACCGCGATAAGTCACGGCTGAACATCTGCGCATAAGCCAATAAATAGTGGGCATAAGTGATTGGTTGGGCCCGTTGTAAGTGGGTGTAGCCTGGCATAATCGTGTCCAAGTGTGCCTCTGCTTTTGTCAAAATAGCCTCAATCGCTACTTGGGTTTTCTCGATAAAATCTTGCAATTCATCTAGCACATAAATCCGCATAGCCGTCGCTACCTGGTCATTACGAGACCGACCAGTATGGACCTTCTTCCCAATTGTGCCAAGACGTTTAGTCAACTCAGCCTCGATGAAAGAATGAACATCTTCCGTTGTAAAATCAACGGCTAAAGTCCCATCCGCATAATCTTGACGCATTTGCTCAAGCTCTTTTACCAAGCTGTCCGACTCCTCTAAACCAAGAATCCCCTGGTGACCTAACATGGCCGCATGGGCTTTTGACCCACGAAGGTCAGCGTCCAATAAGCGGTAATCTATTTGGATAGATTGATTGAATTGATAAGCGTCTTGTGACATTTCCTCATGAAATTTATTAGACCAGATGGCCATAGCAATACACTCCTTTGATATATTGACAAATTTTTGTCTTTTCTAGTATTCGTTAATGAGAATGTTAACAAATAATGAGAAAATAACAAGTGTTTTTTATTTTAAAAAATAAAAGTAGCCAAGCTAGCAAAAATAAAAAGAGCTAGATTAATAGTGACTAGCTCTTCATGAATAGCATTTAAATGGCTGATAGGTTTTTACAAATTGACAATAGCTGTATCTAATAATTGTTGGTCTTCAAATTGTTTGGCTAATTGTAATAGTAAGTAATCTTTTCCTTTTTGCGCAATAAATTGTACACCCACCGGTAAATGATCTTTACTTTTATATACGGGTAAGGAAATAGCTGGTTGACCTAGCATATTTATCAAAGAGGTATATGGCATATGCGCAATACTTTTCTCAAAATGTTCCCAGATAATGCCTTGTTGGTCGGCCATTTCATAATCATCAAAGTGTTGCTCCTTTTCGATTATTTCACTTAGATTATCTGGGTCAAACTGGCCATGGATAGGTGCTGGACCGTTAGTTGTTGGTGTTAATAACAGGTCAACCTCTTCTTCAAACATTGCTTCAGACTGAGCCGTCCACTGGTCCCAATCGGTTAGCAATTGGCTATAGCGATAAGAAGGTACTTTTAAGCCCGCTCGGTAGATTGCCCAGGTTAACGGTTCAACATCCGAAAAAGTTACCGGTTGACCGCTTGCTTGTTCAATATCCTTCATCATAGCCGCTGTTTCAACACTATTCATCACAAAGTAATTACGCATGGTTTCAGCTCTATCAAAAGGTTCTGTTACTTGGAAAACTTCATGTCCTAGCTTTCTTAGTGCTTGTATCGTCTGATTTAAGGCTTCTTTGGCATCCGTATTTAATGGCCAATCTTGGTTTAATTGGTCCATGTAGCCAATCTTTAAAGGTCTATTTAAGGGTTTTAAGTTAGTTTCATTTATTATAGGCATAATGAATGGTGCCTCTAACTGCTCTACTTGAAGATTTCGTAATAAAGTCCAGGTATCATCCACACTTTTCGTTAAAGCAAAATTGATAGACGCCCCTTGCCAACCGCGATATGATCCAGGTCCAACAGCTACTCGCCCTCTAGATGGTTTTAACCCGATTAAACCTGAAAAAGAAGCAGGTATACGAATAGAGCCACCACCATCTGATCCAAAGGCTAATGGCACAATACCCGCTTTTAAAGCAGCAGCCGCGCCACCACTAGAGCCACCCGGATTGCGGTTTAAATCAATTGGATTATTTACTTGACCGAAAGCTTTGGAATCACTGATTCCCTTAAAACCAAATTCCGGTACATTGGTCCGACCAATAATGACAAAACCAGCTTTAATGATATTTTCAACAAAATACTCGGTTACTTGCATAGTCGTATCTTTCGTTAAATTGGATCCACTTGCTATAAGATGCCCTGCTTGATATTGCCCCAAATCTTTCAGCAGAGTTGGGACACCAAAGAAATCAGGCAAGCGGTCCACTTCCGCCTCCGTTAATTGATCTAAATAAGCATCGTATTCTTTCGCTTGGGCTCGTGCAGACCTTGCTTGCACATATACAACTGCATTCAATCTAGGATTCAACGCTTCAATATTCGCTAGGGTTTGGTTCACTAAATCCAACACTTTAACCTTTCGCGTCTTCACTTGCTGTGCATAGTAACCGGCATCTTCTGTAAACAACATGGTAAATCCCCCTTCAATCAGCTGCTAATTCTCTTACCGTTTCAACTCACAACCCCATTATAGTGAAAACGCCTTTATGATAGAAAGTGATTATCCTTATTTAAAAATTTATAAAAAAATAGGAGATGTGAACTTGATATCACACCTCCTATAAAAGGATATCATCAAGGGATTGGCCAATAACTGACCTTTATCCCCTAGTGATTTTTTTGGTTGTCTTCTTTATAAAAGACCTACTTAACTTTTTTATTAATACATACCTGCACTTGGGTCCATTGCTGGCATTTGTGGTTCAGGTTGCGGTTGGCTTGCAACAGCTGCTTCAGTAGATAAGATTAATCCAGCTACTGAACCTGCGTTTTGCAATGCTGAGCGAGATACTTTAGTTGGGTCAACAATACCTTCTTCAATCATGTTTACCCATTCAGAAGTGGCTGCATTAAATCCGACACCTTCTGCTTGTTCTTTCAATTTCTCAACAATTACAGAACCTTCTAAACCAGCGTTCTCAGCGATTTGACGGACTGGAGCTTCTAAAGCACGTAAGACGATTAGTGCACCAGTTTGTTCATCACCTGTTAATGTTTCAGCTAATTCAGCAACTGCTTTTTTAGCATTGACGAAGGCAGTACCACCACCCGCTACGATACCTTGATCAACAGCCGCACGTGTGGCATTTAAAGCATCTTCGATACGTAATTTACGTTCTTTTAATTCTGACTCAGTAGCTGCACCAACTTTAACAACAGCAACACCACCAGCTAATTTAGCTAAGCGTTCTAATAATTTCTCACGGTCATATTCAGAAGTTGTTTCTTCAATTTGACTACGGATTTGGGC
>NZ_JBOEQF010000006.1:0-33299 GCF_050689315.1 Aerococcus sp. L_32 | reverse complement strand
TTACAAAAAATGTAATAACCGATTTTTTCTATTCAAACTCAGCCGACGTTTGTTTTTTTATCAACTGTTCTACTTCATCGTAATACACATTCACCACCTCTCTAATTTTGTCTCTTGAATGCCCCGTACTGGAAGAGATTGTTCGTTGAGAAATCCCTTGTAGATGCATTTCAAGAATCTTATGATAATTGATCATAAAAATAACCTCCTGTAACTTATTTGGGTTCTTTTACAAATAGTGTTGGTAAATAATTTCAAATATCAAAAAAGCCACCCTAGTTGGATGACTTTTTACTGACTTGCTAGTCTTCATCTACCCAATGGTAAAGGAAGAACATGTAGCCCCAAAATTTCTTTATTTCTTTAAATCCGGCTTCACGATTGGCTTGCCACCAAGTCATTTCCTCACCGCCAACATCATGATAGGTAGCGACGTAAGTTAAATCGAACCCGTAATGGCGATTTTGCCGTTCGTAAATCATTTTTGTCCGCAACATATGGTAGTCAGATGAAGTAATAATGGCTGAATCATAACCCATTTCTTGCATCATCTTCAAAGTATTCCGCGCATTGGTATAGGTAGACGTAGCGTTCCCTTCGTTAATTAAAGCATCACTGGGTGCGCCAGCCCCCACGTAAAAATCAAAGTTTGATTGGGTTAGTGGACTTACGATAATTTTTCCTGACCGTGAATAACCTGCTTCAAGCAAATCAACTGCTTCACCGGCCCGCTCACTAGCGCCTTCTGGTACAACAATAATATCTGATACTTTTGGTTCCTCATCAACAATGAGGTTACTGATGGTAATCACACACACTAAACCAACAGCGATACTCATGCCGGCAAAAAAGCCCGCAAGTCGAACAAGATTATTTCCTTTCATCTACATTCCCCATTTTGATAAGCAAATTCCTTTTGTCTTATCTTACCACATGGAAATCATCGAATGAAAAGAAAGGCGTCATTTTCAAAAATCAAATATAATCGTATTATTGTGTTTCCTTGCAAGTGAAGCAACATCCCTTTGAATCATTTCAGTAAATTGATCTGCAAATTTAAGCATATCAATTGGCTGTTGATTTAAGTCAGCGTTCTCAATATATGCTTTTAGCCGTTTTTGTACTTGCTTCATTTCAAAATCGATTTCATCTGAATGCTCAGCACTTGCTACAGTATAGCAAAATTCATCAATTGGTAAGTCTTCACAGATGTCAATAATATTGAATAACCGTTCCTCATAATTGACAAGTTTGGGAATATCACAAATTTTTGTGATTACCGGCAATATCACAATCCGCGATTGCTCCAAGATATCCTCAACAATCTCAGTATCTCCCGGTTGAATAAAAATATATTCCACACCAGGTAAGTTTGGAACTTCAACATCTTCATAATGTGCAGCGAGAACTTCATAGCCCGCCGTAGAAAATTGTTCTACCGCCTGACGGCCAATCTCGTTCGTTGCACCGATAATCGCTACCTTATCCATTTTCTCCACCAAAATTTCCTTATAAAAATAAATGCCACTCACCAACTGTTACTGATCTTCATATCGTTAAAGCATATATTTATAGTTTGTCTGTTAAAATCTCCTAAAAATATTTTCCAGAAAAATATATACTGCCAAAATAATAATGAACAGTTACATAACCTTTGCATAATTCCTCTTCAAAAATTAGCATATCAAACGACCTTTAAAAAAAATAATGCTTGTGGGTATTCGTAAAAATGAGTTTCAATTTTATATAGAAATCCTCCCTAAATTTAGCATATAGAGATACACATTCATTAATAATCAAACGTCGTGCTGTACCTCTTAATTATTTTTTTCTTATAAATAAATAGATTGTATCCCCTTACATTATATACTTAGATAAAGGTACATAGTTAGCATTTCTTCATATCTAATAAGGATTAGCTATCAATTTGGGGTTAATATAATTTATACATAATTTATTTAGTACAATTATGTTTTGATGGAAAATTCGTGATGTACAGCGGCCTTACTTTTCAGTAACTAAGTCGATAAAATTTTCTTTCACCAATTCGAAAGCATCCGTAAAATTTCTGTTCACAATCGTGTTTCATCGATATCTAAACCATCAAAGACTTGTTGAATTAAACCATCATTTTTATTGTAGTAATATCCTTTATCGCCCACCTCATCCTTCATCACTGAAATAATTGTCATCTTATTAGCAATGGATAAGACTAAGACATGATAATGAGAAGTAATCACCATCTCTGCTTGCACTAAAATTTGAACAGCATCCTGAATTGGTAAATAGCCTTTATCTGTATAATCAATTAAAATAATTTCAGGAATTCGTTCCTTCAAGAACCGAAGCTGATCAGCCCCACCATATCCAATATTAACGGTAGAAAGACAACATCTAAATCGTAGGCACGTTTCATATCCCCTACAAAGTTTTTAAACGCATCTAGTTCTGTCTGAATCACATCCATAGGTTGATAGCTTCTAGCACAATCTATCGGTCTGATTCGACCTCAATTGTTAGTAGCATGGCTTGAATATCTGTATAGATGAAAAGCAAGTAATCAGGAATGAAGGTTACCTCTGAGATGTTGACAGTTGATCAAAACAGATTTTTGAATACAAGTGGTCTTTCGCTGCCACCTGTAAGGACCTTAGCCGCTCAAACATATTGGTAAAGAAGGCTTTTCCCAAGTCAAAAGGTCCTAGACTATTCCCAGTAAATACCATTGGAATCCCCATTTGGTCTGCCAATAACATAGGCGTGAAAATCTTAAACAGCTTGTCCATCCGCCCCTCAGTCCACTCATCATTAAAGTAGCCCCCACCATTCACAATCAACTTATCAACATCACGCAAATGATCTTTAATTACATCTAAATTCTTCACCCTACCAAGAATTTCAACGGGAGTATGGGGAAAATGAGACTTTTCATCAAAATCATCCAAGAAGACTTCCACAATTTCAATATCATAATCAGCCAAATAAGTATCCACAATTTCTCGATTAAAGACAGGACCATAAGAAAACAGCACAATATTTTGATAAGATATACAACGAATATTATTAACAATCATCGCCCAATCCCCAAAGTTCGTATCCCCAAAAGGACCAGTATAAGTAATTACACCATTCTTCATACCCTTCACCACTCTGAAAATGACTAGTCATCATATTAACCAACATTATACGCCATCCCTGTTACATTCACTAATTTAACATTATCGTAAAAAAGCCGACTACACATAGTAATCGACCATAGAAGATATGACTCTACAATATATATGACTGATGACTGTAAAAAAGGTCATTGCTCTCATATATTGTAGAGCCTTTATTAAAAACTTAATTTAAAAAATAACTGTGATTATTTATTTTTGGTCATCAACACTATTTGACACAAAACCTTTTTTATTTTTAACAGCATTATAACCTCCAATTAAAATTTAAATTAACTAGATTTCAATTACTTGATGAAATGCAGAATTAATATTGTCTTGAATCTCCTTTAAATTAGAACTTTTTTGAATATATTCTTCGTTAAATGATTCGATTTTCTCAGACAAGATATAAGGTACAACCTCACATCCGTATGAATAACCAATGATCAGGCCATGCATTCTACCTGACACTATAATCTTAGCTTTGGCAATTTCAATAATTAAATCGTCTAATGTTTCAACGGTTATAACCGACACTTCTAAATTTAAACTTTCACTCAAATATTCTTGAAATTTAATCGATTCAGATAAATCCCGTATCGAAGTATAAAATAATTTCACTTCATAGTTAAGATTCAAATACTTAACTACATAATCCTTCCATTGACTATAATATTGTTCTTTTGTAATTCCATTCTGATTATACCGTTTATAAACAGCATAATCAGTAATACCAATTAATACTGCGTTCGTCTTATCCACTGTAATAGGTTTTACATCACTCAAATTAAATACCACATCTGGAGTGTATCTTGAACTAAAGTCTAATTCACTTTCTAAAATAGCCATAGATTTAGTGTCCCTCAAAAATATTTGATCAATTAATCTCAATGATTTTTTTTCCAAATATTTTTCATAGAAATTAAAGTTCCCTCCAATTCCTACACCGAAAATTGTTACTTTCGCACTTTGAAAATTCTTTTTGATATATTTAGTCCATTTATAAATTGCTGAAGGAAATGTTGAATTAGATAAAATCAATTGTCCGCCACCAATAATAACAAGGTCATAATCTTTAGATATGATAATATTATCCAAGCTTTTTCTATTCTTAAATGTCCACATTAAATTTTTATATATTGAATTATTTAAAAAAAATCTATTCAATTTTTGAGCTAGACTTAATGTATTATCCTTTAATATTTCATTTTTAGCTTGATCCATAAAATGAAGATTGTGTGATGTTCTATCAAAAGTATAATCTACAAAATCAACCGAAAAATTAGCATTCTTAAGCATTTCTTCTAATACATATTTAATTGCTTGATCTCCTAAATTATCAGCATTCCCTTTATTAATTAACAAAGCTTTCTTCATAATCTCTTCCTTTCAGAACAAATACATATCTTACTTATTTTTAACAAGCTTTAAAAGATTGATAGTTAAAAAATTTATTTGTTGATAATTTAATATTATATTTACAATAAAGAATAATGCTGTTATTAAAATCTCCATTTGAGTGTTAAGATTTTCAAAAGTTACAAATATTTGAATAAATATAATGATTAAAGAAACTATCATTTTTTTCCATGCAACATCTATACTAATTAGTTCTTTTGTACCTAAATATCTGGCATAAAACATGATAAAAAAGCTAATCATAGAGGATATACCTGCACCCACTATTCCAAATGTTGGAATAAGTAAGAAATTTAATACAATGCTTGCTACTCCTCCTACTGCAGAAGTCTTAAAAACACCTCTTGTTGATTTTGCTGCTGTATAACTAACACCTATAAATCCAGAAAGCGCAGAAAATGTACTTGCAAGTAATAAGAACGGTACTGGCATCCATGATTCAAAATAATTTTGAGCAAATAATATTTGAAATAGAGGTTTCAATATAATTATTATAAAAGATGTCGCTAACAATAGAATAGCTGAGTATAAATTGAAAATCTCGGAATAAAACTTTTTATTGCCATTCTCATAATTTTCAAACGCTGATAGTTGCCAACCTTGACTAAATACCTGGCTTACAAGATTAATTACAAATGGAATTTTACTTGAAACAGCAAATAACCCATTTGCTGATGTTCCAATAAAAGCACTAATAATAAAACGACTAGAACTATTAACTGCCCACCACATTAAACTATTTGGAATTAAAGGGATAGAGTATGTTAACATCTGTTGAAGTAGTTTTTTATTAAATGCTACGCTCTTTAAACTTTTAAAAGGGTTAATATAAAATAATAGATAGAATGTGGAGATGACATATGAAATGGTCATAGCACTAAAATATCCCGCCACTCCCCAGCTAAATTCAACAAGAAATAGAATATTAAGAATACCAGTAATAAATGTGGTCAACATCCCATTAATTGCAAACTGTTTTACAAGACCAATTCCACGAATATATTGTGAAGATATTTGATTTAACATTTGTATTAATAATAAAATATATAAATAAATTAATTGATCATCTAATACTCCAAAATAATTCAATATTGGATAGACTAATACCAAAATTAAGTATCCGAAAAGTGAGAGCCCCAGCGCATTATACAGTACATCCCCATTTAAATAGTCTTCATCCATTACATAACGTAGAACAGCTTCTGACATACTCGCAGATACAATTGGGACTAACATTGATACAGTTACTGTTACTAAATCAACTGTACCATATTCCGCTTGTGATAAATAATACGTGTAAATTGGAACTAGAATGAGTGTAATTACCTTGCTCCCAAGGTTGCCTAACGAAAATATTAATACGTTATTAAATAGTTTTTTATAACTATTCATTTTTAAACCCTATTTTTTCCTTATATACATTAATTATTCTATCAACATTTTTATCCCAATTATAGTCTATCGCTGTTTGCTTTCCTTTACTTATAATCTTGCTGTCCATATTTGCCCCATAAGAGTTAAGGATTTCTGAAATCTCTTTTGCACTCGATACTAGGAATCCATTTTCCCCATCCGAAATAAAATCCTCGCAACCTTCACCCTTTGTACCAATAACAATATTTTCAGTAATCATGCCTTCTAAATAAACAATCCCAAAAGCTTCATTTCGGCTAGGTTGAATAAAAAAGTGACTTTTCTCGAGAAATTTATACACTTCTTCATTAGGAATATTACCTACAAATTTAACATTATCATATAAGTTCAACTTCAAACATTTTTCCATTAATGTTTGTCTATAAGGTCCGTCTCCAATTATGTAATAATTAAAAGAAGTACTTACATTTGTTAAAGCTTCTATTACAATATCGAATCCTTTATTATAATTTAAATTTCCAATAGAGACTATTGTTAACTCTTTATTTTTACTAAATTTATAATGTTTATAACGATTAATTATTTTGGAGTTTAAACCATTTCCGTTTACTAATATCTCATTTTTAATTGATAACAACTGATTTATAGATTTCTTTGTCTTATTACTTACGGCAAATATCTTGTCACACTGATTCATTTGTTCACTTATTTTATTCATTATAAAGGTTGGAGTTTTTTTATTTACTGATTCTCCATGAAGAATATTAAAATGTAAGCATTCTATATGTTGATTAAGTAAGTTACCAATTTTTAATGCTCCCCAAATATCATTAGAAATCATTAAAGTAATACTATATTGCTTCAAAATTTTAAATAAATCTTTTAAAATCTTAGGCTTAAACAAATCTATCATAAAATAAATTGAATTCACTCCAAGATAGTTAGGGATTTGTAATGAAAGTACTAAATGTCCATTAATTTTCTCTTGATCGATTTTTGGAGACACAATATTTTTGCTAAATATTGGTTTTATAATTACTAAATTAGTATCCAGATTCTTTGCAAGTATGATTGCTTGTTCCTCTACATAATGTCCACGAAATGGTTCCTGAACTGTAGGATAAAATGCAGAAATATATAAAACTGTAATGATACACACCCCTTCCAATCATAATTTTATATATCTAAGGAAATTAGAATATTATAGATTGTGATTGCCATATTTTCTATAGTATATTTTTTAATAGTCTCTAAACTATGGAGTTTTAGAGAATCTAATTTATTCTTATTATTAAAAATATCTTGAATATAACTATTTATCTGATGATATTCATTAACAGGTACAATATAACCATTTATGCCATTTTCAATCAATTCAAGCCCAGCAATACACTTATCAGTAGTTATCACTGGCAAACCTTTAGACATAGCTTCATTTACAACCAATCCCCACACATCGCTTCTAGTTGGAAATACAAAAATATCTGATATTTTATAATATTTTTGAACCTCTTTTGGAGATTTAAAACCTTCAAAAAAAATATTTTTTAATTTTAAAGTTTGTGTCAATTCTATAAGCTTCTCTTTTTGATCTCCTTCTCCTACAATAATTAGATTAAAGTTAGAATCTAAACCTTTAAAACTTTTTATAAGAGTGTCTACCCCTTTTCCAGATATTAAACTACCCACATATAAAAGATTGGGTTTTGAATCATAGCCGAGATCTTGCTTTAAAATATTTTTTTCTAAATCAGTCACTTTCTCAATATCTTTATCCCTAATGGATGTAAACGGATAAGAGAAAATATTACGAGCATCAGCACCATAATGTATTAGATATTTATCAGTTTGTTCACCACTTGATAACCAATAAGATGCTCGACTAATTAAGTGTTTTTTAATTTTAAATCTAATAACAGACTCACTATTTTGAATAAAGCCTCCATCTGCATTTAGTGTGAACTTGAGTCGATTTAATTCGCAGAATTTAATTGCACAACTTCCAAAAAATGTACTGTATCCCCCAATAATAATTTGGTTATAGTCATTTTTTAAATGTGTAAATAATTTCTTTAACGATTTAATTTTTACAAAATTACTAGTATTATCTAAAAATACTGCTGAAAAATTATCATACTTCTTTGAAATCCAACTTTCGTTTCTATGCGCTGCTTTATCACTTTCAAACATTACAGTTAATTCACAATACTTACCCAGCTCATTAAAGAAATCTACACGATAAGGAGATGGTATATTAGTTAAAAAAAAGACCTTCATTTTATTCCTTCCCTATTCGATGACCAACATCACTTTTAATATTAACTCCTTCAGAAACATAAATTATTAAAAACATATAAATAAAAATTCCTATATTATTTGTACTAAAAAACACCATTTCCCCCATACATACGAGAATTGCAGAAAGCGGTAAAATAATGTATGTAGTAAAACTTTTTATATTGAATAAAATAGTTTTTATTATAAAAAATAAAAATAGAATAAGGCCGAAAATTCCTCCATAAGCTAGCACAGCCATTATTAGATTGCCAGGTTCAACAACATAATTAAAACTAAATGTATAGGTTCTTTTAGAAATATAAGGAACTGCGAATCCTCTCCCAAATAGCGGGTTACTTATATATGCCTTCATCAGACTTCCCAATTGATCAGTTCTTGAATCTAAGATATTAGTTCCGCCTTTAAGGAAGAAGTCTTGTAAAAATTGATATAAGATATCAAAATTTGGAATCATAATTGCCATAATAATTGAGCTAATACTGAAGAATAAAACTTTCTTAATCAATTTATACTCGCAAAATAGAATAAAAATTAATAAAATACAAAGTGTACTCCCTAAAGAAGTCCTTGAATTAGTTAGTAGAATCATAATTATACCAAGAATAACTAGTAAATAATTCCACACATTATTCTTTCTCAATTTAATTCTTTGTTGAATAGAAACTAAATATAGTGTGATAAACAACACTAGAAATACTCCAAATAGATTAGGATGATTTAGAATACCTTGAAAAGAAATACTATTTCTCAAGTATCCTAATGGTAAAAAAATCAAAGGAAATGAAACTATCACAATAATTGAGAACAGCCATTTCAACCAAGTTATCCAACTAATCTTATTTCTTGTATACACTACCCCAATTAGTAAGCCTATAAACGGAATAGCATAGCTAATAATTTTAAAAATTGCGACTATTGGTAAATTACTGAATATAAAAGAAGAAAGTATACTGTAGATAATATAAATAATAAAAAATATAAAATATTTTTTTAATTTATTTAAATCTCGCTCATGTAGTTTTACTACAGAGCATATTAAATAAAATGAAATTAAAAAAATAAGTAACCATTTTATAGATTGTAATACCCCATAACTAATCGCTAGTCCAGGATTAATCACTTCTCTAAGAGTTAATAAATTTAAAGCTTTAATTCCACCTATTTCCTTTTCCTTATATACTAAAAAAATTAAATAAAATAGAAATATTAGCAAAGTTATGGGATGAAAAAAACTGATAGAAAAAAATAAACATAAAAAAATCCATTGATAGTTTACATTTTTTTTATCTACTTTTCTCTCAATTTCAACTGAATTCATAGTCTCTCCAATTCTATAAGTTACATAACTTAATTTCTATTTATAATACTTTTAAATATTCTCAAATAAGTATTAACAGTTTCTTTTGTATTTATTTTATCCTGCAAATATTCTTTGACAGATTTACGTATAATCTTATAGTCTTCATTATCTTTTATTGCCAACTGCTCAATATATTTTATAAATTTTTCACTATCATCTAGGTTAAACGCTTTTCCAGCATTATACTCGTTCACATCAGTCCACGGAGTCTGATCACTAATTAAAATTGGGCAATTTGCAGCTAAAGCTTCATAAATTACATGTCCAAAATTCTCACTTAAAGTTGGAAAGAAAAATAAATCATAATTAGAAAAGGTATTAAATATCTGTTCGTGGTTTACAATTCCTTTATAGTTAACTGTGATATTCGACGGTAATGCTTGTATCTTTTTGAGACAGTTCTCCCAATAATCTACATTTTCTATAGGTCCAAAAATATCAAATCTGATTATTAATTTTTTATTATTTAGCTTATTTAATATATCCAGAGCAAACGACAAGTTTTTCTTAGTTTGAATTCTAGAAATAAACACGATTTCTAAGTTATCTTTTTCTTTATTTTTTAGAATGCTAGCTTCATTACTATTTTTTGTAGGTAAATTTTCTAGTATTATTATTTTTGATTCAGAAACATTCAATAAACTTTTAATATTATTTTTTTCTTCTGTAGTTGTAGCTTGATAATAAATATTACAGTCATTTTTATATAATAATTTAAAAATATTTAGATAAGAAAATTTTTTGATTTTTTTTAAAGCAAGTGCATTAGGTTCTAACTCGCCTCTAGGTGCGACGATTAAAGGAATTTTGAAATATCTCTCTATTTTTCTAGCTAATCGTAGTTGACTATAGTTAAAAAAACTATTTACATATATAAGATCTATTCTTTTATTCCCTATCATTTTTTTTATTACATATTGAAAATGATAATGTTTTTTATCTAAGTAAAGAACTTCAACATTTTCAGAAAAATAATTTAACTCATTTACTTTTATTTTTGGATTTAAAGGCGTTTGCCCATCAATTTCAAATGCACTAGTTATTATTGTAAACTTAAATTCTGTATTCAAATTTTGAATAATATTATTAATACTAACTACAGGGCCTCCAAATGTTTGAGCTGGTAAGAATCCACTATTAAAGACAACAATGTGCTTCATTTAGTTTTCTCCCCACACTCTACGTTGAACATAGTCAGTATATGAAAGTATAATTCTTAAAACCTTATCTGATACATTCGGCATACTATAATCCGCAACCAATCTTAATGTATCTTTATCTTGTGAATCTAAAATTGTTAATCCTTGAATAATGCGTTCTTTTTCTAAGCCTACCATCATAACTGCACCCTCTTCCATGGCTTCAGGGCGTTCATGAGCTTCACGTAGATTAAGTGCTTTAAATCCTAAAATTGAAGATTCTTCACTAATCGTTCCACTATCACTCAATACAGCTTTAGAATTCAGCTGTAAATTATTGTAATCTGTGAATCCCATAGGTTTCATTAAATGTACTAAATCATTAAATTTCACTTTTTTATCTTCAATCATTTTACGAGTTCTTGGATGAGTACTCACAATCACTGGTAATTGATATACTTCAGCAATTTCATTTAAAGTATCTACTAAGTTCATAAAGTTTTTCTCTGAATTAATATTTTCATCTCTATGCGCAGAAACCACAAAATATTTTTCTTGTTCTAAATTAAGTTTTAAATAACTATTCGCATTGGTAATATCTTCTAGCTTAGCATTTAATACTTCAAACATTGGACTACCTGTTTTAATAATTTGATCTGCTGGTAACCCTTCTGCTAATAAATATTCACGTGCAATATCACTATAGGTCAAATTGATATCAGCAACATGATCAACTATTTTACGATTAGTTTCTTCCGGTACCAATTGATCGAAGCAACGATTTCCTGCTTCCATATGAAAGATAGGTATATGATGACGTTTTGCCGCAATAGCACATAGGCAGCTATTCGTGTCTCCCAAAACTAAAAATGAATCAGGTGCTTCATCAACTAGAATAGGCTCAATATTCGCTAAAATTTGACCAACTGTTTCCATTGGTGAATTTCCAGCAGCATTTAGAAAATAATCTGGTTTACTTAAACCAAAATCTTCAAAAAACACTTCATTTAACTCATAATCATAATTTTGACCAGTATGAACTAAAACATGTTCAATTGCTTCTGATTCTTCTAACTTTTGAATAACAGAAGACAGGCGAATGATTTCGGGTCTTGTACCAACTACAGTCATTACTTTTAATCTTTTCATTAGAAATTAAACCTCCATAAAAAATGTATCTGGATTATTAGGATCAAACATCTCATTCACCCACATAATCGTTACCATATCACTATCCCCTGTATTTACGATTGAGTGTGTGTAGCCTGTAGGTATATCCACTACCTCTAATTTTTCTGATGAAACTTTGTATTCAATGACCTTATCTGAAAAATAATCTCTAAAACGAATTAGCCCTTGTCCACTAACAACTAAGAATTTCTCATTTTTCGTATGATGCCAATGCTCACCTTTGGTAATACCTGGCTTAGATACATTCACAGAAACTTGACCCGCATATGGTGATTTAATCATTTCTGTAAATGAACCTCTTTGATCTTCATGGGTAACTAATGGATAAGAAAAATCGTCTTCTGGTAAAAAATTTAAATATGTACTATATAATTTCAATATGAATTCATCATTTAAATTTGAAACAATTCGATTATCTCTAGAAGCTTTAAATTCTTTCAATAGTTTTGCAATAGAACCAAGCTTCTTTTTATATGATACAGGCACAATACAATACTGACCATCTTTAGTCGGGATACCTTCTAAAGCTCTTAAAAATTCTTCAATTAAGTCATCAATGTAGACTAGGTTCAATTCTACTTCTGGGTCATTAATAGTGATTTCTTCATTTCTTGCTATCTTGTAACTAAATGTAGCAATCACCGAATTATAGTTTGGCTTAGACCATTTCCCAAACAGATTAGGTAATCTATAAATAAAGACGAGAACACCTCTATCTTGCCCATATTGAAATACCAGTTCTTCTCCATTTTTTTTACTGATTCCATAAGATGAATCATTTTCAGCCTGTATAGATGAAGTGAGTACAATTGGTGCATTATTACTAGCATTTGCTAACGCAGTTAACAAGTCGCTTGTGAAGTCTACATTACCTCGTGTAAATTCTACATTATCTTGAGGTCTATTAACGCCAGCTAAGTGGAAAACAAAATCGGCTTTACTTGCATACTCAGATAATTCATCTGCAGAAGTTTCTCTAGTCACTTTACATAGATTATATTGTTTATCTTGTTCTAAGGTGGCTACCAAGTTTTTACCAACAAAACCATTAGCACCGGTGATTAAAATATTCACTATTTCCCCTCCCAAATACTTAATTCTTGTTGGATATAATCTAGTTTCAGTAATTTTTCTGCCATTTCATCTACTGATAACTGCTCAGTATTATCAGAGTTGTACTCTCCGAGTTGCTCTCTCTCTTCATTACCTTCTTCAAAAAACTTGCTATAATTTAGATCTCTCTTATCAGAAGGCACACGATAAAAATCACCCATATCTATCGCTCTAGCTGCTTCTTCTGCTGTTAATAACGATTCGTATTTCTTCTCACCATGACGAATACCAATAGTAGAAACTTCTGGTGTGGCATTAAATATCTGGCCAATTGCTTGAATTAAGGTATTGATGGTTGCAGCCGGTGCTTTTTGAACCATAATGTCACCTTGCTCTGCATTATTAAACGCAAATAAGACTAAGTCGACAGCTTCTTCTAAACTCATCATGAATCGGGTCATATAACCGTCAGTTAGTGTTAATGGTTTTCCTGCTTTAATTTGTTCAACAAATAATGGAATTACACTACCTCTAGATGCCATGACATTACCATAACGTGTCGCAGAAATTTTGGTTTTTTCTGGATCAATATTCCGTGCTTTGGCAACAATCACTTTCTCCATCATTGCTTTTGAAGTCCCCATGGCATTTATAGGGTAGGCAGCTTTATCAGTTGATAAGCATACTACATTGCTTACGCCTGCTTCGATGGCAGCTGTTAAAAGATTATCAGTACCGATTACATTTGTTTTCACCGCTTCCATAGGAAAAAATTCACAGGAAGGCACTTGTTTTAAGGCAGCCGCATGGAAAATATAATCAACATTTCTTACAGCATCACGAATACTATTGATATCCCTTACATTACCTATATAAAATTTAATCTTATCATTTTGATATTTTTTACGCATATCATCTTGTTTTTTCTCATCTCGGGAAAAGATTCTTATTTCCTTAAAATCTGAATCTAAAAATCTTTTTAAAACTGCATTACCAAAAGAACCTGTTCCACCTGTAATTAATAAAATTTTATCTTTAAACACAAACTCAGCATCCTCTCAAGAGCCATTCCAATTTATCCATTAATTGTTTTTTATCAAAATTTGTATCATAATATTTCTTTGAATTTTTAGATAGTCTTTCTAAATCCTTTTCTGTCATTTCATAGAATTTAATAATATTACTTACTAGTTTTTCAACGTCTCCAGCGTCTCCATAAAGTCCACTAGCAGAGTTTCTGACTATCTCTTGTACTTCACCATTCGCAGCTACCAGTAGTGGTTTACCACACGCCATTAGGGACTGGGTTTTTGCAGGTATAGTCATATCGTATATTTCACTACTATTTAATGTTATCAATGCAACATCAAATTTCGCTAAGTAATATGGTATATCCGTTGCAGGCTGTCTAGGAATGAAATAAAAGTATTCCGAAACCCCTAATTTTTTTATCAAATCTAATAACTGGCTCATATATCTACCATTACCAATAATGACAAATTTCACTTTAATATGTATTTCCATTAAATGCTTTGCAGCTTCTGGTAAGATGCCAAGACCTTGTGCCTCACCAACATTTCCAGCAAATACAAAAGTCATTTCATCAAAATACTCTGAGATAACTTCTTGATTATTTTTTTCCTTTATTTCATACAGGTCCTCTGCATATTGAGGCCAATATAAAATTTTCTTCTCAGGTACATTTCTATTTACAATTGCATCTACAAAGCGTTCTGAAGATGCTAAAATTGTGGTGGTATTTTTATAAATATAATCAACCATTCGTCCGATAGCATCAATTATTATTTTATTTTTAATTTTAGTAACGGCTACCACATTCTCTGGCCATAAGTCCATGACGTACAGATAACTCGGCACTTTCATTTTTTTTGCGTACCAAATCGCTGGTAAAGCCTGGGTCATAGGACTTACCTCATATGTAAATATAGCATCAATATCTTTGGGTAACGTTCTCTCTAGTAACTTACTTGAAATTACAAAAGAAAAATAATTTAAGATCAATCTAATCTTTGATTGGCCTCTAGAAAAAATTGGCATTCTGTATATATTAATACCGTTCCATATTTCATTTCTATTTTCTCGCCAGCTATATCCCTTATAAAACCTTCCTTCTGGATAATTAGGCACGCCGGTTACTACCGAAACTTTAAATCCCCTTTCAACTAACTCTAAACATAAATCATTGATTCGAAATTGCTCCGGGTAGAAATATTGTGAATACACTAAAATATGTTTACTCATCTATTCATCCTTCTAATGATTTTGCTCTGCGTAATATTCGTAATAGCCATATCCTTTATTTTTATTAATAGGAACATCATTTAAGATATAACCAATAAGATTGGCTTTAACATTATCTAGTGAAACCTTAGCCTCAACCACTTGATCTCTTCGAACATAATTTTGACGTACAACTAAAATGGTACCATCAACTTTACTTGCAATTATCTGACCGTCTGTAACTGAATGTAAAGGAGGGGTATCAAAAATCACTAAATCAAATAATTCTGTAATTTGGTCTAGCAATGCTGAAAACTCTTGAGATCCTACTAGCTCAGCTGGATTGGGCGGGATAGGTCCAGAAGGTAAGATATATAAGTCAAAATCTTCAGAATATTGAATTGCACTTTCTAAAGAATATTCGTCATTAACCAACGCTGTTGTCAGACCTACATTATTATTTAACTTGAAGGTCTTATGTAGAGTAGGTTTTCGTAGATCAGCGTCTACGATTAATACTTTTTTCCCAGTTTGGGCGTATGTATAAGCCAAGTTAACAGTGGTTGTTGACTTCCCTTCCATAGGTATAGAAGAGGTAACTGCAATGCTCTTAAATGAACTGCCAATTTGTGCAAACTCGATATTAGTCCGAATCGTTTTATACTGTTCCGCTATTGCTGACATAGGTTCAAAGTGTGTAACTATAGGTGATCCTAATTTTTGTTCATTTTCTAATTTTTGTTGCTTTTTCTTACTTTTAAAATTAAACATTATTTACACCCTTCTTCCTCTGCTTTTAGTAGAGACAGTACTTTGTACTCGACTATGCTCTTTCTGATCTTCATTTAGTTCAAAAATTTCTCCTAGTTTAACTATTTGCAGATCTGCAAGATCGTCACTAGATTTCACTCTGCTATCTAATAATTCAATAACCAGTGCGATAGTAACCATGATCATCGCACCAACAAATCCGCCAATCATTGTGAATAATATAACATTTGGTGAAACAGGATTTGGATTAAATGATGCTGATGATACTACATATAAATTCGATACTTCATCACCATAAATACTCATCAACGTTTTTTCAAATTCTGTTATTACACTATTTATAATATTCTGAGCATCACCAGGTGTATCCATAGTAGCCGAAATATTAAAAGCTTGAGAATCAGTAGATTGCTCGACACTCAAAGCATTACGTAACTGAGGAATTGTAAATTTTCCATCCAAACTATTATTCACTTCAGTTAATACGCCGTCCCCCAGGATAATATCTCTATATGTACTCACTAACGTCACATTAGTTTGCACTTCATTGTATTGAATAGAAGTATCCTGATTACTACGTTGATTAACAATTAACTGGGCCTGTGATGAGTATTGTGGTTCAACAAAAAACATAACTACTATTGCAGTTAAAGTTGCTCCAATAATTGTCATATTTAAAATCCTAATAAAGTATTTTTTTAACATTAGCCATAAATCATATAACGAATATTCTTTTTCCATTTTTCCTCCCAATTATCCTAAATCATTTCTAACTATTACCAAAAGTTTCTTTGATTAAAAATACCAAGTACTCATATTTTAAAGTAGTATTTTTAAAATTAAGAAGTTTTATCTTTGAATTTAATTATAGTTCAAAAACGAATCCTACATCAATGTAATTTACATCCATAATACAATTTCGTGACTTTTCTTTTCGGAATATAATCTATATGTATAAAAAGGATTTAATATACCATTATTTCAAAAAATTTTTTTCATTCCCGAACAACATTGTTTTTTTGTTTTTATTAAGTTAATTAGTGAAATAATCTTAAAAAAATAAGTTTGCTAGGCAATTGTCTATCTCGCATTTAACTAGTCTAACTGGGAAAACTTATCTGTCCTAATTCTGATAGGTTGAATTTTTTTATGTAACACATGATTAACAACACACTATTGCTATTCAAATGATGCCTATCTTCTTACTAATCTTATTTATCTGATATTTAAAAGGGTTCTTTTACAAATAGTGTTTCGCACTTCAGTATACGTTCCTTAAAAGCCTTGGCTCCAGCGAGAGCCAAGGTCTCTATGCTTTGAAATCGAGACTTAGTCTCGATTTCACGCTTGTTCACGGCTAAGGACGTACACTTTCAGCCCTCTTTATTCAAAGATATACCACTATCCCTGGGTTAGCTTGCCATCCCCTCAAATGTATATGGTTCAGGATTGGATGGTTTGTAATTTAATTTGAATTGGACTAAAATTCTTGCACGTAAATGATGGAAGTTCGAATATGCAAAACCTGTTCGTTTAATTCATTTAATTTTATTATTAATACCTTCGGTAGGACCATTTGATACAATATATTTTAAGGCGTTATGTATATAAGGCAAGAATTTGACTAATGTTCTGATCGTTCTTCTCGTACGACTTGGCAAAATGTGGTTCATAGTCCCTTGTAGGATTTCATTGAAAATATTGATATCATGAGTTGAAATGGCATATTTTAGTTCATTCATCAGTGTATAAGTAACTAAAAGTTCGTGTGAGACACTCAAAAGATAATCAACAATACGTTGTTCTGATATTGCTTCACCAAATTGACGAACATAATGTGTATTCGTGAAATTTAAATCTTCAGCATTCTTTAACAACAATTTCCATTTTTTTTGAGTTTCTTGTAGTCCGATGGACGACTTGTTTTGATAGCATTCATCACTTTAATACGAATAGAATTGATTGTTTCATTCAACAGCTTTACTAAACGGAATCGATCAATGACAATCTTCGCATTAGGGAAACATGTGCGAATGACCTCTAGATAAGGTGTATATAAATCAATCGAAACTATCTTCACGCTGCTTCGAGCAGCCCAGGTAAAGGAAGAAAAGTAATCGATGAGCGACGTCGTTTTCTATCAACGACAATATCAATTAGCCTTCTATTATGCGTGTCCACAAGGACAGCACTCATCGCATTCGCTACACGACTAGTCGATTTAAACTCATCTACACCGAGGTGATTCAGGAGATAATTTCCCTTAGGTGATAGTCCCATACTTGCTTTCATTAAAGTTCTGGCCACTGTTGGAGAAGAGACATGATAACGTTTAGCGTTTAACCGCATAGATTGCGTTTCAACCAATTCAGAGCTAATTTGGCTTTAATGGCTTTAGAAATACAGCAAAATTTTTCAACTAATTGTGTTTCAGCGATAAAAGTTTGTGCACAGTGTTTACAATAAAAGCGTTGCTTCCGTAATTTAAGTAAAACAGGATTAGTAGCTGTGTTCGGTAATCGAATGATAGCTGGTTTAAAGCCATGTTTGATGATATCTTGATTACCAGTATTCTTTACACCACAGTGCATACAAGCCTTAGGCTTGTATGTGATAACCCTATGTAAAACGAAATGATTTATTTCGTGATACTTTTCAAGTGGCAACAGATGCATAAATTTTGGTATTGTAATATCAATATTATTGTCGAAAATGCCGCAAAGTTGTTTTATAACAGAAGTATGGGACATGATTTTTCCTTCTTTCTGTATTCGTCGTAGTTTACATGAATTAAGAATATCATGTCCTTTTTGCGTACACAAAAATAGTGTCAATGAGATTCAACATGAAATCTCACCAACACTATTTATTATAGATCCTTTCATTAATTGATTTACCGTAATTTTTTCGCAAATTTTGATAATATTAATATCGGTCATTGTTAGCATCCTTTGCTACCTCCAAGTTAAGCGTCGTAACTTAAACTTTAGAGGTTTATTGGCGGGGAACAATGCTTTTTTTGTTTGCTAGGCTATGTACATTCTATTGCAAATTTCTATATTGTCATAAACATTTTTCTTAACCTCGTTACTAGCTTTGTACCATTGACCAAATCCATAATCATATCTATTTAATTTAAAAGTCTGAAAAAACTAAATTCTAAAATTGAGCTAATAATGCAGAAGCAATCTTATGTCCAATAAGTTCATAGCCTTGCTCAGTCGGATGTACACCATCATTCAAATATAATTTTTCAGTATACTGATTGATATTGCTAGTATTATATAGATTTAATACTGGAATATGATTCTTTTTTGCTTGTATTTCAATTGCATCAACAAACTCACTCAACATCACATTATTTCTATTTGGATATTGATCACTATTTCTGTCATCACCAACCGATGTCCTACTTCTAAAAATAGGTGTCACAAACATAATTTTAAGGTGAGGAAATTTAGTTAATAGCGTTTTTATGATGTATGGCACAGCTCCATAGAATGTATTTCTTGTGGTATCAGAATCACTGCCTAAACTTACGGATCCAGTAGCAATAGTACCCGCCCAATCATTTGTCCCTGCAAAAATAGATACATAATCAATTTCATTAAAATCCATATTCATTAATTTGCTTAAGTTCGTATAATTTATTTGTTTGTTCGCAGCTATTTGCTCAGCCCAGTCATTCTTAGAAATCGCATAAATTAATTTTGAAACACTAAATTTATCATACTCAGAAGATCCATGTATTGCTAATCTAGTACCTTGGAAACCACAATTATATACAATCATTCCAGTCCTATCTGCAATCACGTCAGGATAGTTCCCGAATTCTGTGATACTATCTCCAAAACATACCATGCGTTTTCCAGTTAAATGGGAGTTTATTCGTCCGATAGAAAGTTTCTCCCAGTTTCTAAAAACTTTATTCTGCTTATCAAACGTTCGAGTATATTTTAAGCTACTATCGAATATATCAGTTAGGTTCTGAACACCCCATCGATTTGAAGAAAGTGTTACCACTAATTGGCAAGATTTTCCGATTAGTTCAGTAGGTATCGTCCCTTCTGTCTGATAATTAATAGTATAAATACCTGTATCAATAATTTCATCTATATTAGTTCCAGAAAAATAATTCCCTTTATCTTCCATATTGCCCCCTATTTTGATAGCCCAAAGTGCAAACTGTTTTATTGAGGTAGTTCTTTTTTTACTACAGCAGGGTTTCCAGCTACCAAAGTATATGGTGGTACATCTTTAGTAACAACACTACCTGCTCCAACTAAAGCGCCTTTACCAATAGTGACGCCACTTAATACGATACATCTGGCACCTATCCATGCATTATCTTCTATTTTAATTTCATTTATCGGGGTATAACCTCTGTAGGTTTGAGTTTGAGGGTCAAATTTATGATTTTTTGGGTAAAACAAACAATCTGGTCCCATCATAATGTTTCTGCCGAGGTTTACACCGTCTGGTAGCTCACAATTAATGCCTACCCCCGAATTGTCACCTACTGTAGTATTTGGACTTATAACAGCACCTTTCTCTATATTTACATTTTTTCCAATTCCATTAGATATTCTATTTGCTAAAAACAAACGAAATATTTTTCCAAAAACTCCAATGTATTTTTTATTAGACTTTGGGAGCCAACTACCTATCGTTCTCAGGATAAATACGTAGAAGCGTTTCATTGAATCACAATCCTTTTCTACTGCCTACTAAATATTTACTTCAAAATATTTTTAATATTTTTCATTCCAAATATTATTATTTCTATATTCACTACTAATAATAAAATAAATCCTAGTGATGATAGGAATATTTCTAATGATATTGTCAAATCAGTAAACAAAATAATTGTTTGCACAAATATTATCATTAAACTAATGGAGAATTTTTTATAATCTAATTGTAGATTAACATCTCTTTTTACATCAAAGAAACGGAATACTGACATCGCAAAAAAGCTAACCATTGAAGAAATACCTGCGCCAATAATTCCTAAAATAGGAATTAAAATGAAATTTAATATGATACTTAGACCTCCTCCTATTAAAGAGGTTCTAAATACACCATTTGTTTTAAGAGTAGCTATATAAAAAGCTCCTAGGAAACTTGAAAACGATGAAAATACTACGCCCATGACTAAGAATGGTGAAGCCTGCCAAGCAATATAAAAGTCATCAGACACTATAATAGATAACAAGGGCTTTATAAATAAAATTATCAAAGATGCAGCCAAGAACATGGTTGTTACAAGTATATTAAAAATATTAGAAAAGAATGTAGTTGTTTTTTTTGATTCTACTTCCTCAATCGCTGATAATTGCCATGCTTGTGCAAATACTGTACTAATTAGGTTAATTACAGTAGGAATTTTACTAGCTACTGCATATACACCATTTGCTTCATATCCATTAAAATGTAGAATAAAAAATCGACTCGAGGCGTTGACTGTCCACCACATTAATGAGTTCGGAATTAAAGGCAGCGAATATGATAGTAACTGTCTCATAAACGGCAAATCAACTAGACTAAATCGTATTTTTTTGTAGATTTTTGTTTGAGATAATAGATATATGATACTGATAGCAAAGCTTGCCATCATAGCTAAAAAGTAACCATCTACCCCTAAATTAAATTGTACAATAAATAAAATATTAAATATTCCTAAAAATAAAGTGGCAATAAAACCCGCCATGGCAAATGCTTTAGTAAGACCAATACCTCGGGCATACTGAGCCAGAAACCTATCAAATATTTGTAGTAAAAGAACTATATATAAATATTTTAATATACCAGGCAAAATATCTAATGCATTAATGACCGGGTACAATAATACAAAAATTAGATATCCTAGTATGATTATCAGAAAACTATTTGTCACAGTCCTATCTCTTCTTAATGTCTTATCCATTGAGAAACGCATTACTGCGTCTTGCATGCTTCCGGAAACAATCGGTAACAACATTGCGATGGTAGTGATTCCTAAATCAACCAATCCATATTCAGAGGTGCTTAAATAGTAGGTATAAAGAGGAACCAAGATTATATTCAATAACTTGCTTCCCAAGCTTCCTATTGCAAATACCATAGAGTTATTAAATAATTTTTTATATGAATTCATAATAACCTTCTTATCTTTCTAATGTATCAATTAATTCTCGATAATCGATACTTTTTTCTTTGATATTAGATAAAATTAATTGGATTTTTCTTTGTTCACTGTCGAGAGAGTTAATTTTTTTATTTATTTGATTCAAAACCTTAGAACTATCAACACCAAATGCTTTTAAATCAAATTTACTTGGTTCATCATCAATTAATGTAAATAATGCATCGATTTTTGATTGCCATGATAATCCTACTATCGGCGTATACATGACATAAGATAAAATCATAGAGTGCATTCTACTGCCAATTACAAGGTCAACTGATTTATAAAGATTCTCTATGTCTTTTAATCCATTTACATCTGTTTTTTGAACTTTTGGATCTTTTTTAAATTGATTATAAATTTCGGATAAAGCGACATTATCTTCTCTTGTAGTCGTGTAAAGTATGACATTAATATCTTGATCTAATAGTTTAGCTATCAGTTCAATATAGTTTTGATTGGTAATTTTTCTATTTGGATAATTGTTTTTTATTAAGTCACTATTAATAATATTTAAGGCTACTCGATTATTTACTTTTTCTTTTTTGAATCTAGTGAACGAATACTCTTTTCTTAAAACTGAGTCAACTGAAACAATCGCTTTATCGACATTGCCTCCATAGTCTTTAAATAATTTATAAGATTTCTCATCCCTAAATGAAATATAGTCACATTTATTTAATGTTGAAGCTGCATTCCTAGCATCATCCTCAGAATAAAAGGGGCCTATTCCTACATCAACTACCCAAACAGGCTTATTTAATCCTCTACTACTTGTTATATAGTCACTTATTCTATTTAGAGTTGTATTATTGTCTGAGTTAGACATTAACATATTTCCGCCACCAAAGATGATTAAATCATATGAATGGATTCTATCCTCAAAAAATTTTAAATCATTATTATTATCTGATTTCTTACTAGAACTCATATAAGAATTTATAAGCGGTAATAAATGTATATTATCCAGTGTTTCTAATAAGTAATTTTTCCATTTTTCTTTATCAGAAAAAACTTTGTTGATATTTCTAACTTGATCATGATTTCCGAATAAACTAAATCGATCGACTTCCATCAAATCACTAAATTCCCGGTATAATTGATCTCCAATTACTAAATCTCCAAGATTTGGAACATTAAATCTGCTTATCAATAATGCTTTCATTACTTTCCTCCTGATGATTGTATGTAACTAGAGTTTATACAATCTTTCTGTTTCTCTTATTTGATGATCAATATCAAATTTTTCTAGGTATATTCCTGTTCTTTTATCATTTTTATTAATGCCGATTATCTTCTGAATCCATAAGTCTTGATTTAATGCTAATTGATAACAATCGTTCGATGCGTTCACTTCCTGAGGTACTTTATCTGAAATAAGTGTTGGTAAGCCAGAAATCTGCGCCTCAACTGCAGATAAACCTAACCCTTCAAATTTTGAAGGGAATAGAAAAATGTCCATTGCCATTAAATATTCTTCTGGTCTATCAGATTGACCTAGAAACATGATATCTTTATCCAAGGATAACTTTTGTGTTGATGTTTCTAATAACTCTCGATTACCACCGTCACCAACTAATAATAATTTATAATTATTAGTTGGTCTTTTTTTAAGGGTCGCCATCAAGTCAATTAAAAACTCTTGGTTTTTAACATTATTTAAAGTCCCTGTATGTCCTAATAACATCTCATCTTTTAAATTTAATTCTTCACGAATTTTATTTCGTATTTTTGCAGAGTAATCAAATTTACTTTGATCAACTCCATTTAAAATTATCTGACCATTCTTTTCAAAAAATTGTTTGCCAAATAGGTAACTTCCAGCATTACTACTTACTGCAACATACGCTGTTGCAAATTTATGTATTAAAAACTGCATGATTCGATTATATAATTTATTAATGAATCCTAACTGAATGCTTGATCTGTCCGTATGCGCATGTGTTATTCTAATGGGTACTTTTGCGAACCGTGCCGCTAGCATAACTAGGCCACTATTAAAGGACGGATGCGAATGTACTGCATCAAACGGTCCGTATTTAATTAATACTTCGTGTACCTGTTTAATAAAATGTATATAGTTATTATTTGGTTCATCGATATGAACTACATCAACGCCCTTATCAATTAAATCTTTTTCATATTCTCCAATTTTTTTACCATAGACCAAGTAGATATACTGAATATTTCTATCTTGTTGATATTTTGAGTAATTATATGCAACTCTTTCTAATCCACCAATTTTTAACGATGCAGTTACTTGAAGTATCTTTTTCAAAAAAATCCACCTTATCTTTTAAAGCTGCCAATAAAAATAGTATGGTAATATTTCATTAATATTATTTACAACACCATAAACATAATAGATACTAAAAAATACAATGATTATCGTGAACATCACGAGCTTTGAATATCCAAAATATTTTTTTTCTTCTAATGGTACACCCATGGTTGGCTCCCAGACTGTTTCAGGGATTAGTAAGATTAAATAAATCATGTAGAAGAAATTTAAACGTGTAAATAAATATGAAAATGAACTAAATGTTTGCAAGAATAAGGAGATTATTCCTAAATTTAATAAACCTTTTATATTTCGATTATCAGTATTAAACGTATTTTGTAATAGACCACACGCAAATAATATCAACATAATCATAATGGCTAATCCACCTATAGTATTGGTAGATTCATATTGGCTTAAAATAGCATCCGATTCAAAATAAAGTAATGAAAAGATTCTACCCAAGTAATTTCTAAAGATAAATAATACAATGTATAAACAAATTGATAAATATAGCGTTGTTTTTTTAAATTTATAGTTATAGATAAAATACATTGGTAAAAGTATTATTGCTGAATAATGTACCGAAACTGCAAGCGCAATAGCAATTAAATACTTTTTGATATCTTTATTGTACATATAATGAAATCCTAAAAGTCCTAGCGAAACCGCTAACCCTTGCCTCATACCACTTAGGTTGAAGTCAAAAAAACCTAATGCTATAAATAATAAATAAGATAAAAATGCGCTACTTGAGTATCTATAAATGATAAATCCTATAATAATGTAAGTTATACTTGCAACAAGAAAAAAATAGAAAGTATATGAGTCAGAGAATATAGATATAAATTTTTGCAAGAAGGTATAACCAATTTCCATTGGATAATTAATTAGTCCTTTAAGTGAGTCAATTTGAGCAATTTCCCCAAAAAATCTAGCATAACGTTCTGAGTCAACCCCTATCCATTTTGATCTAAATCCAGTAATGATAATCATCTGAATTGTTTGAAATATTACCAAAAGTTTTTTTGCAGATTTTTCAGAAAGAAAACTATTAAAAATCCAGCTATAAATAAATAACATAAAAAAATTAAAATTAAGAACGTTCATTTTTGCCTCCATCCATATACTTGCTAATGTATTGATTTATTTTCTGTCTTGTATTAAATGGCAATTGAGCCAATACAAAGGAAGCTACTGAAAATAATATATATTTATATTTACCTGACTTAAGAATATATTTTTGCTGAAGAATCATAGAACGGTAAGTATATTGAAATCTTTTTTTATTTTCAAAGGACTGATTACTATGGATTCTCTTAGCCGTTAAGGGTAAATTAATAATACCCATTTTTAAATCATTTACAAATGCTCTCATCCACAGTTCATAATCTACTTGAGATTTTTGATGAGTTGAGTAACCACCTAATACATTTAAAATTCGTTTATTCATGAATACTGAGGAATGGTTAATAGTATTTCTAATTAAAATTCTATCAGTCACATCTGTAATTTCTGGTTTTTGAGTATCTAATTTGTCCCACTCAATTGTATTTAAATCTTTTACAATTATAGAATCTGTTGCTAATAAAAAGTAATCAGAATGATTTAACATTTCATTCATTTGTATTTGTATTTTTTGCGGATGAATTAAATCATCTGCATCTAAATTCACAATATATTCACCCGCTGATTCTTGAATTGCCTTGTTTAGTGCAGGAACACGACCAATACCATCAGTTTCAATAATTTTTATAGTAGAATATTTATCTTTGAATTTGTTCAATATATCGAGTGTTGTATCAGTTGAGCCATCATCTACTACAACTAACTCAACATTTTCATAAGTTTGGTTTACCACCGATTCCAACATCATAGCTAGCGTTTTTTCTCCATTTTTAACGGTACTAATCACACTAACTTTTGGATTACTTTTACTCATTTATAACTCTCCAACTTCCGCATAAATTTTCGCCATTTTTTCATTGATTTTATGAATATCAAAGTTTTTAATTTTCTTGAGATTGTAGTCACTCATAGATGCTCTCAACTCAGGATTACTTAATAGTTCTTCAATATTTGTAGCCCAAATATCTGGAGCTGATGGATCTATCAATCTTCCACCAGCATCATTCATAATCAAATCACAGTTTCCGCGTATATCGGATACGATAGCTGGGAGTCCAGAAGCCATAGCTTCCATCAGTGAAAACGGTAAACCCTCTCTAAAAGATGGAAACATAAATATATCTGAAACTTGCATTAAATTTAATACATCAGTTCTAAAACCTAAAAAATGCACTTGGTTCGATATACATAACTTTCTAGAGTAATCGATAAGTTCCTCTCTTAACTCCCCCATCCCACATATTACATAATGTACATGAGATAAGTTCATAGTCGACAATGCTTCCAATACGACTCTATGATTTTTATTTTCATTTAATTCTCCAACTGATAATAATACTAAATCTATTGTTTTCAGATTTAATTCATCACGATAACTTTCTTTATTGATATCTAGCTCACTTATCTTACCAGTATCAATCCCAACTCCTGGTATATAAACTTGATTTTTAGCTCTAAAGTTCAGCGAGCGTTTATAATCTTCTTGATTTATCGTAATTAATGTATTTGTATAGCGAGACAATAAATATTCAATTGGATAATAAATTAACCAATTAAATTTTGAGGCTCCTTCAAAAAAATGAAAGCCGTGAGCGGTGTAAATAACAGATTTACGCCATTTTCTTGCTGCAATTCTAGTTAATACACCACCTACAGGCGATTGGCAATGAATAATATCATACTTATTTTCATTTATTAATTGAGACAGTTTCCTTAAAACTTTTAAATTATTCAATGTAAAAGGAAAGCGGTCCATAGCCACTTGTATATATTCGATTTCATTTTGTTTAAAATAATTAAAAAGATCTTCAACTTTATCTTTTGTCAAATTTCCCGGGTTCTCAAAATTAGTAGCGACTGTAACTTGAAAACCCATGCGCTTTAGAAGTTCAATATTTGGTTTGTTAAATTGATCAATCATCGAAGCGACAGAAGTTACAATTAAAGCTGTTTTTACCATACGAGTCTCCAATCAAATACTAACATCAAACTAAATTTCATCATAAATATCTATGATAGATTCTTTTAGGGTATATTTCTGGTATGGCAAATTACCATCATTCATATCATTTTTATAATATAAATTACCAAAAACTTTATTAATCAAATTAATTTTTTTAAATAAATTAATCGGTAAATTCACCATTCTTGTTTCATATACTTTGTGATTATTTGCCTCTGCAATAAATTTAACCAAAGTACTCGTTCTAACATATTTTGGATTTTGAGGATGGATAAATCCGGTTACCCCAGTTTCTATCACTAAACGAAGTAACTCAGTAAGATTCTTAATAAAAATCATTGATCTTTTATTATCGTAATCTGGAAAAATAGGTGTTTTCAAAGCTAATTTTGCTAATAGTGGAAAATTTCCTTTCGAATTTTTTCCATAAACCATTGGCGGTCGCACATGCGTAATTTTAAAATTTGGATCATTAAGTGTTTCAAGTAATTTTTCTGCTTGTAATTTACTATCCCCATAAAAGTTATCAGGATTTGGTTCAGTATTAATGTTAATTTCATCTTGATTAGTCCCAAAAACAATAATACTCGACATATTGATAAAATGTGGTACCCCGTCATTTTTAGCTTTTTTCGCGATTTCAAATGTTAAGTCACGATTTACATTATAATACAAATCTTCTAAACTAGTATCTGAAGAATTATGTGCTATTCCTGCCACATGTAAAATTGCATCGTACGAGTGCCAATCTTCACTTCGCCATGCATTATTACGAACAGTAACTTTGTTTATTTGGTATTTTTCCGGCCATTGATTGGCCCATTCTTCAAAAGCATTTCCAATATAGGAATTTCTTCCTGTAATCAAAATTCGTTTCATTATTTTTCCTCATCAATTTCTTGCTTAGCTTTTTTAATGACCCCAGTCCCACCTTCAACTACACCATCTGAATTTAATACACTGAAGATAGTACCCACAAAACATTTTATATCAAATAAGAAACCTATATTCTTAACATAATCGCCATCTAATTTTGCCTTTATAGGTATTTCTAATTCGTCGCGTCCATTAATTTGCGCCCATCCTGTAAGACCTGGTCTAACATCATTCGCACCATATTTATCACGTTCTTCAATCAAATCTTTTTGATTCCAAAGCGCTGGCCTTGGACCTATAATGGACATTTCGCCTTTAAAAATATTAATAATTTGAGGTAATTCATCAAGACTGGTTTTACGTAAGAATTGACCCGATTTAGTAATAAACGCAGTCGGATCATTTAATAGATGTGTCGGCATGTCCGCTGGTGTATCAGTTCTCATAGAACGGAATTTATATATATTAAAAAGCTGCTTGTTCCTCCCCACTCTTCTTTGTTTAAAAAAAATAGGCCCTGGAGAATCTGATTTTATCCATATAGCAATTAATAAAAACAACGGACTGAGAATAATCAATCCGACCAATGACAATAAAAAATCAAGTAGTTGCTTCACATATTTATACATAAATTGTCCCCCAAAAAACTGTTCTTTTTTTAAAAAAATTTTTCAAAAATTTAAACATCATTGTCTATCATATCAAAAGTTAATCATTATTACGTTCTTTTTTACATATCTGTAACAATTTTAATATTAGTCTCATATGTGGAAAAATTTTTTTTGTGCAATTCATATTTTCATCCAAATTTATAAAAATAAAGTTTTCATAAATTGAAATAGATATCTTCGGTTATTTCAAGTCGCCGATTTGTACAGAAATACTTTTCCAACCTTTATTATTATAGCTTAAAAGATTTGTAACTTCATTCAAATATACATAAACTTAATGCACCTAAAACTTTCTTAAATGCATTAAGTTTATCCTTTTAGTTGTTATTTATATTTTAAAATTTCTTGCACTTTATTATAACTCTCTATGGTCCCAATATCATATCGCTTACCTTCGAAAACAAATGCTTTCACTTTTTATTTAGTATGAAATATGGAATAAAGTTTCCGGGTACATCTGGATTACTCCCTTCATTTAAATATTGTTTTATTAAAGGTAAAGTTGTCTCTTTTAGAACATAAAATGTTGGTACACATTATTGATATGATGTATTTTCTGGTTTTTCTACAAAATCAGTTATAGCAACTTTATCATCAAATGATGCTGTACCATTTCGCTTTAATTGATTGATATCATCTTCGTAGTCCATTGCTAATGCATCAGAATTATATTTTTTTCGCAAAATTTACAAAATCAGATAATTCAAATTCAAACAAGTTATCACTAGCAAGTATCAATAAATCATCGGCAACATCTTCCTGGTCAATGACATATTGGATATCTCCTATAGCACCCAGTCGTGTTTCATTTGTTAACGTACCGACGTTAACGACAGTTAATTGAATAACATAATTTGCTTGAGCCACCCAATTTTCAAATTGATTTGCAAATTTATTATTCGTTACAATGATGCTTTCATCTATTTCCGGAACGCTAGTTATTTTCTCTACAAGGTGATTGGTTATTGTTATACCTGCCACCTCTAATAGGGGTTTAGCCTTATCTTTAGTTAAAGGATAAAGTCTAGTGGCGTACCCCGCACCAAGTAATATTGCTTTCATTAAAGTAACTCCTCTAACTCATTAAAGCGAGCATCGTCATCAGTACAACAGAAATTCACTTCATACTTGTTTTTAATTTCAGGATATTTATCTAGATACACTTTATCAATTTCAGTCTTAATCTTATCTTTCTAGAGAGAGTCGATTAATCCTATAACCGCGCCACTTGGTCGTTCACCATAAACACCTTCTGTATTTTTCAAAATATCAAAATCAACTTCATTTCTGGTATTCCTGTTTCTTGTTGGTAGAATGAAGAATTGCCCGATTCAAACATTAACAGCCTAAATGCTTTAATATTTCCATTTTCCCAGGCTTTAGCTTCTTCTAACACACTTAATTTGACAATTGAAGGTATAAAAGTGAACAGCACGCTTTCTAAACCTTTCTGGTAGTTGATCCTTATACTGTTCGTAGATTTCGAATGGAATATTTCGTAATTTAACTTCTTCCAAAGGTGGAAGTGGTAATCCAGCCAATTCAGTTAACAGCCATCCTGCAACTCGAACTTCATCAATTCGATTATTAAAGTCAGTTGCCATTAAGTTTTTAGAAATACCAGAATAAACAACTATTAGTTCGAAATCTTTAAATGTTTTACCTTTATCAATCATTTAATATTCATTTATTGCGCAGACCTTTATCGTTAATTGGTTAACCATACTCAACACATTAGTTGATTGGTCTATAATATCATTTTTTAGGCCATTAAATAGCCAGTTGTAACCGCAGCTGAGGAGGAAAGTCCACCGATTGGCAGATTCCCAGATACTACCGCATTAACTCCGACCTTTAAAACATAATCTTGCTGTAAAGCTTTAACCGCACCACGGATATATGATTCGTAAAAACTAGGTATATATTCTAAATCATGTGAACAAGAAAAAATCTCTTTATTTGGAAATTCTTTGCTCTGGATTTGTACATAATTATCCTCCCTAGGCGCATATACCATATCAACACTGGAAAAGTCATCCCCGTTACACGACCATTTTGATAATCGTGGTGTGCACCAATTGGACATACTCTTAAAGGAAATCTTACAGCACGTAATTTATTTGTTTTTTCATACTCCTTTTTCAAATAGCTAATTAATTTTGACATATATATATCTTTCCTACTTGTTGCTACATAATACTTTTATTTAATCTATTATTTTATAATATACCATTACTCAGATACTGAGTTAATAAGAATTCAAATAATAAAATCTACTCTAATCCACTTGATGATTTATGGATAGCCACGCCATTTTTAAAGACAACTGTAATATTAGCTCCTTCTTCATTCCCTTTTCTAGAAATCCAGGAAACTATTTGCATTAAATCTCCATCTTCTATAAATTCAGTAATTCCATCAGGTTGCTTTAATAATCTTTTAGCACGAGAAAAAGTAAAATCACTTTCAGTAGAAACTCCATTATATGTATCCTTATTAATAATTGTAGTACCCCTAGAATCCAGACCAATTACACTCTTAGTAACTGCCTGACCATCGGAAAAGCGAACATTTAAAACGGAGTTCTTTTCTCCTTTAATTGGTCTTTCCCAAATATAATTAATTGTATTCTCTTGCACATTTTTCGAAAATTCCGTAGGTTCACCAAAAGATTCTTTTAAATCTTTTATCGAAACACTTTCTGAATCTCGAGTTCCTGGTTCAATTACTGTTAAGAGTTCATAAATATTCATAAACTCTTCAATTTGTAATGGCGTCTCTACAGGTTTACCCGTCCCACCACTTTCTATCTCGATATCTTCTATCTCTGTTTCATTAAGAGTTTCTGTAAATCTCTTTTCTGTTTCAGTCGAAGTAGATTCAATTATATGAGGTTGACCTTTATCTAACGGATGTTTAAACCAATTTTTAACCATTAATGATAGAAAAATAAGAAAAAATAAAGTAGCGAGAATTATTGTCGCTCTTTTTATTTTAATTGAATTAAAGTTCTTTTTACGCATATTTATCCCCTATCTGAATGACCTCCTTGCAACCTGACAACGAATGAGATCTTTATTTTTCTATAAATAGCTTGAGCTGGAGTTCGAAATATATAAATTTGATAATTTTGTTAAAAAATTTTTTTCAATCTAATATCATCTTATCATTAAAATAGTCACCAATATTTGTTTAATTCATATTTATAACTCGGTGGCTTGGAATTATAATAGCTATTGGATTGTTATCAATTGCTCCAATTATAGCATTTACTGATCCTCGCCCTTTAGTTTGTCTAGCCTCAATTTTATCAGCTAATTGGCCTAGTGTAATAACTTGTCCATAGGAAATCTTTTGTATTTCAGACCACACATCTTGTTGAAAAGCTGTGCCTTGAGGCATTAATTGAAAATCGATCGTTTCAAATGGTTGCTTGGCAAAGTATGCATCTAGCCATTTCACCGCTTCATTGATAATCATTGATTGCTGAAATTCTGCAATAGGTTCTATCTTATCGAGATCAAATGTACCGCCAAAATTGGATTGATCCTCAAACCATGCGCCTAATAATCCATGGTCGTTTGCTAGTAATGTAATAATGCCTAATTCAGATTGATACGGATATTTATATAACATGAGAGAACTCCTTTAAATATGATGATTTATATTATAACAGAGTCCTAGTTGTTGGCGAGTAATTCTTTACTGGTATATATAGCAGGTTGATGGGCTTTACCGTTTATGAATTTTGTCATTTCACTATAAATACACTATCAAACATTTAAGCAACAAGTCCCTTTAGGCCAATAAAAAAGTTGATTGACACATAATATCAATCAACTCTTTTTTAGTGCTTTTATTTCTTTATAGCCTTCAATACCTTTTGCGCCCGTTGTCGGGTCTTACGGTTGGGACTTTTCATCCGGCGCCGTGCACTAGCTAAATCCATTTTTTCTGCCATCTTTCTATCTCCTTGATATTTATATTGCAACTACATTAAATCGTAATGATTTCGATTTAATGTTATATGCTTATTTTAATGGCTGCCAATATGTCTGTCAACCAAGGATAAGAGAAGATTAAAAAAGGAGCGCAAACATAAGATGTTTGTCTCCTCTTCTAATAGGTTACTATAAGAAAGCTAAAGATATGACCTAGTAAGAGAAAACAAGGACTAGAAAATGTTCTTTTACCACTACTAATCTATTGC
>NZ_JBOEQF010000005.1:0-36775 GCF_050689315.1 Aerococcus sp. L_32 | reverse complement strand
AAACAAAAGACCTTACAAGCATTGGTTTAACAGTGTTTGTAGGGTCTTATTTTTATGTATTGGGCTTATTTTGGGCTTATGGAATTTAACAGGTCAGATACTTCATCATCAGCACCTTCCCATAGATGACTATAAGTATTGAGTGTCGTTTGAATATCTTTATGACCTAAACGCTTTTGAATTACTTTAGCTTGCACGCCTTCTTTGATTAGTAAACTAGCATGGCTGTGTCTTAAATCGTGTGTACGAATTTTTGGTAATCCAGTTTCTTTTGAAATAAGTTGCAATTGTCTAGTTATTGATGATTTGTTGATGTTAGTAAATAAGCGGTTATTTGGATTGTAATCATAGATCATATCGGTGTATCCATCCAGCAATTCCAAAACATGTGTAGGTACACTGATTGTCCTAATGGATGATTTAGTCTTAGGTGTGGATATGATGTCTTTACCGCTTAGTTTTGTATAGGACTTAGTAATACTCAATTTACCATTACCAAAATCATTACCGGTCAGTGCTAATAATTCGCCCAATCTTATACCAGTGTAGAATAGGATGTTGAATACTAATTTATAAGTTTGAACATCTACTCGCTGAAAACGACTACCGTCCCATGTATCATAAAATGCCGTTGCTTGGTTGAATTGTTCAAGCGTCCAATGCTGCTTTTCATCAGCGTGTTTCTGACCAATAGACCCAGTTACATGTAGTGGATTATATGGTAGTTTGTAGAATTTCACAGCATGATTAATAATAGCTGATAATTCATTATTAATTCGCTTCAAATAGGTTTGAGAGTATGGATTACCAGATTTATTGGTTAGTGATTGCATTTCGTTTTGCCACTTCCTAATGACACGTTCATCAATTTGATTAATAGACAATTCTCCCAAATAAGGTAAAATTTTTTGTTCTACTATTTGCTGTTTGATTGCCCAAGTGGTTTCTTTAATCTCAAATTCTTTATCATCTTGGTAATTATCCCAAAGCAATTTAAGTGACATGTTAGCAGAACCTTGTAATCGAGCTAAAAAATCATCTTCAAACTCTTTGGCATGTTTTTTCTTATCAAAACCACGTTTCTTTTTCTGTTTTGTCACACCTTGGAAGTCGGTGTAATAGAATCGTGCCATCCATTTTCCAGTGTTCTTATCTTTATACGCTGGCATATTATCACTCCTACATTTATGTTAAAATGAAGGTACATCTTAATTGATGAACCATTCATCTAGTCCTTACCCTGAACCGTCCAAAGTTTAATAGGGTAGGGACTTTTTTTTGTTATTTCTCGATATACGTTACAAAAATTTTGGGACCGCCAGTCTGCTCATCTTTGCCATCGTAAGTACCGTAAACAGTTACAATATCACCGTTTGAAAACTCAGTGTCACTAGTGTTGAAACCTTCCACATAATATAATCCGTAACCATCATCTGATTCAGTGGTTAAATTAAAACTAGGCATAATACTGTCATCATTTAACAAGCCAACTTCTCCAGTTGCTTTGACTTTGGAACCAACTTCATACTCTCCAGCGTTTGCTGTTACATAATCAATCTCAATTGCTTTGTCTTTCAATTGCTGATTCAATTCGTCCTGACTTGGATCATCACTACTAGATTCAACCGCTGAAGTAGACTCAACAACTGGGCCATCAAATTCAGCAGGACCAGTGATAGAACCTAGAATGAACAGAAAAACTATTACAACAATTGGCGCAGCGATAATACCGATTAACCATTTTTGCCACGTAGGGCGCTGCTTTTTAGGTTCGTGTTTAAATTCGTATTGTTTTCTAGGCATGTGAGCGTCCTTTCTTAGAATGGTGGAAATGTGACTGAAGCAGAAATATTAGAGTCCCAAGGGTAAGCAGCGACATTATTTTTCTGTTCGTCATCCCAGTTTCGCAATGTGTTATTAAAACCAAAACTGGTGTCACCACCGCATTGTGGGCAGAATCTTGCGTCGCCGGATGAGTCTATATATCCGCAACCTTCTGCAACATGGAAATATATTTCGTGTGATGTCATACCTTCAGGAACTTCACCTATACACTTGTTTCTCAAATATGTACTACATACTTGACAATACTCTTGGTTTTCTGCAATGTTTTCGTTATCACAGTGAGGGCAACGAACAGCGTAACCATTAGTTGTTACATTTATTTTTGAATAATTCATAGTATTTAATCTATCCTCTCTTCTAATATGATAATTTTCACGCGTATTTTTGTCTAACTGTCCAGAGCCGCATATCTGACAAAAATTGTGATTAGTATCAACCAGATTTTGACAAATGTCACATGAAAACATTTGAGTATCCATGTATATGAATCGTTGAAAGTTCACATTCATATCGTGATGAACCCTAGCTATATTAGTAGTGTCTCGCCTTCTAATCAATTCATTTACTAGATTTTTTCCAAAAGACAGTGATGTGTTGAATATTTCAGCGATTTCCTTAGGGCTAATTTTATGCCAAGCTTCAACATAATCATCTACAAGCGGTATAGGTGCGAGTAGTCTTTTAGCGAAATAATTTGCTTCTTTTTCTAAAACATCATACTCTTCTTCAGTGAGATCACTTCTTGATAAAACCAGTTTATCGGTCTCTTCAAAATGACCTAGCTTATAATGACCAATTTCGTGAGCTAGAGTAAACCTCATTCTGCCTTCTGATTCAATTGTATCGTTATAAGCAATCTTTACTTTCCCAGTTTTGCTCATCATAATTACACCGTCGGGCGAACCATATAAATCACAAACCTCTTTTACATTAAGGCCGGTTTTCTCAGATAACTCTGTGTAAGTTAATAATTTTAATCCAACAACGTCTGTAACCATTTCTTTCATTGAAATAGGTAATTCTTTAATATTAGATTCATAAATTAAATCATATGCTCCCTGCTGTGCAAAAGCATAATCAGGTTTACTCTTCAATTAACAGCCTCCTAATCATCAAACATAGCATCGATCAATAACTTTAATTTCTCTTGGTCTTTCTCTGACAAGTTTCTTGCTTTTCTTTGAATAGCAAGAACTGTTGGAGTATCCTCAACGGTTTCTTTTCCTAAAAGCTCATCCACTGAAACATTGAAATAATTAGCTACTTTTAGAAGTGGTTCTGTATTTGGCATGTAGGTGTTCCACTTGGAAATGGAGCCGTTTGATAATTCTAACTTACGTTCCAATTCAGCAATGGAAACATTCCTTTCTTTGGCTAATATTTTAATCCTGTCATATATTTTCATAATACCTCCGAATTTATTCTGTATTTATAGTTGAAATAGAATATGTTCTGTGATATTATGTATTTGTACCTGAGAAGTACACAAATACAAACGGTTAAATTCGCTTTGGTAGAGCGATAAAACCGTTACTCCTCCGGATTCCTGTATGAATTCGGTGGGGTTCTTTATCACACTTATATAATAGAATATATTCTGTTATATGTCAACGATAAGCTGTTTTATTCTGAGAAAGGATGGTGAGAAAGTGGGATTATACGACACTATTAAAGAAATAGCTGAAGAGAAAGGTGTTAGCGTTTATCGAATTGAAAAAGACCTTGAATTATCAAATGGTCAAATTTCCAAGTGGAACAAGGTGACTCCTTATTCGATAACGTTATACAGGGTCGCTCAATATCTGGGAGTTTCAATAGAAGATATTCTGGAAGAAGGTGATACAAATGGAAATGCCTGAATTCTACAACGTTAAGGACATCATGAAAATATTTGAATGTAGTCAAGCACATGCTTATAAGATTATCAAATCGCTGAATGATGAATTAGCAGCAAAAGGCAAAATCACAATACGTGGAAAAGTAAATAAGAAGTATCTACATGAAAGGATATAAATTATGACAATCGACAAGTTAACAACATGGTCCGCAATTAGTCTGGGACTTGGGTTCTTCTTCCACGCTTTTAACATCAACATCATTATCGCTGCCATTTTATCAGTGATTGGTTTTGCAGGTGTTCTTAGTATGTTCGTGTGGGTGATAAGAGATGCTGGTCTTGATATAGACGAGTTAGAAGAAGAATTGGAGGAATGGGAATAAATGGTAGATAAGATTTTATCAAAAGCGGAAATGCTAGCAAAACGTGTTTTAGCAAAAGACAAGCGGGCAGTACGAGTACACAATAAGTTGATTAAATCTCGCAATAAAGAATTTGGATATGATGACGAGTTAACAGAGGTTAAACCACTACCGCAGATGTTAAAGGTTTCTGATGATAAGCAGTGGGTATACACGAATAGTCACATTTTGTTAGCTGTAAAAGATGTTGAAATGCAAACTGGTTTGTTTCCAGTAAAAGATGAATTCACAGTACCGGATGATTTTGAATATCCAAATGTTGACCGTTTAATACAAATTCAAAGAGAGGTTATCCATCCATCATGTGTTCGAATGGTGGTTAATCCAAAAGAATTACGTGAGATTGTTTATCCATTATATAAACAGTCAGATGACAATGCTGCAAAGGTATGGATCTCGCAAACAGATATTAAAGTCGAAACAACTGATAAAGCTGCACTAGCTAAGAATGACATCATCTCAGGAACCTTGAAATGCGAAACACAAGCTAGTGGAAATGTAGCGGTCGGAGTGGATATTGAGTATCTATATTTCATGTTGGACTTTTTCAAAAATATTGGCGAACAAGAAATTACAGTTTATTCATCTAGCTTATTCAGCCCATGGGTAGTTGAAGCTGGTAGAGCATTCTTCATGATGGCACCACGACGGACTGCTAGATAGGTTGGGATTGAAAGGGGTGATTAAATTGAAAGTTTGTACAAAAAAAAAACACTGATTTCCCGGCTAAAGTAAATCAGTGAAGTAAATCTATCTACCCAAATTATAACACACGAGGTGGATTGAATGAACTATGAAATTATCGCAAGTGGGTCTAAAGGAAACGCTGTAATGATTAATGATGTTTTGATGGATATTGGCATACCGTTCAGCACGTTAAAACCGTACTTGTACAGAATTAAGTACATTATCATCACACATATTCACACTGACCACTTGAGAATGGCGACCTACAAGCAAATTAAGAAACTATTTCCACATATTAAATTTATTGGCAACTGGCAAGTAGCTCAAACTGTTCAGATTGATTATGTCGCAAATGCTGGGTATCAAGTTATCACTGGCGACTATGTATTTAACCCATTTGAGTTAGTACACGACGTGGTCTGTTACGGATACTGGTGGCAGTCAAATGATGGAAATATCATCTACGCCACTGATACTAACAATATGGATAACGCACCGGATGACGTCCCATTTGATTATATCTTCTTAGAGTCTAACCACTCTGAAAGCAAGATTAAACAAGCTAAAGCGACTAGGGGATATGATCCAAAACTTTCAGCATTAAGACATCTGTCTACATTTAAAAGTAAGGAATTCTACTACACACATAGACGAAATTCAGCGTCTGAGTGGATAGAGCTGCATAAATCAGAACGGTTCTATTGATAGCTATAAGAAAGGGGTAATCATGAATACATTTGAAATTCAATTACAGGATATTGAAGTAAAACAAGGGGAAGTTAAATTTCCCAAGTATGCGGAGACACTACAAAGTGCTCAAAAGTTAAATGAAGCATTGTCTACCGTAGAAGTCACTGAAGAAACTATCAAAACCAATAAGAAGTTGGTTGCTGAAGTCCGTAAGGAAGCTGACAAGTTAGAAGATGTTCGCAAGAAAGTGAAAGCTGAAATCAACCAACCTTACGTGAAATTTGAAAAGCTAGTTAAGGAAATCGTCACAACTGTCAAACAAGGTGAAGATTTAATTCGTCAGCAAGTACGTGATTTTGAAGAGAAAGAACGTCAAGCGAAATATGATGAATTAATGAAAATCATTCAATTGCGACTAAATCACTACACATTAATTCAACAAGCGAATATTGATATCGACTTGATTCTAGAGCCTAAACTGCTAAACAAATCAGTCAGCATAAATAAAGCTGAAGAACAGATTGTAAGCAAGCTAGAAAACATTGATAAGTCAATTCGCACATTACAGACAATGGATCATGCTGATGAGTTGGTTTATGAGTATTCAAGTAATTTAGATATGAACCAGGCAATTACCACTGTAAATAACCGACACAAAGCTTTGGAACAGATGGAAACAAAGAAACCAGTGCAAACTACCGCTAACACTGAGACTTACACAATCACAGTATTTAGCAGCGGAGATTATATCAAACTTACACAATTTATGAATGAAAACAACATTACGTACAAATAAGAAAGAGGTATATAAATTATGGCATTACAAGAATTAGCAAAAGACTTAGAGCTAGTAGCAGTGGAGTATGACCAAGGTGGACAAAAAGCGGTATTAACTTTCCTAGACGCTGACCAAGGTTTCATCCGAGATGTGAATTTTAATAAACAATCATATGACAATGATGCAAGTAAATTTGTTGATGATCCAGAGAAAGCTGAAAAGGTTGAGAAATGGTGTCAGGATTACTTTGAGTTAACATTTGACAAATTATCTGAAGCCATAGGTCAAAAGAAAGATATCTATGTTTATGACGGATTTAACAGCTTGTTTGAAGTAGCGCAAGTGGATAAATTCCCGAAGGAATGGGTTGGTCAAATTTTCACTACCACGGTAGACAGCGTGGAGGATACTGGTCAGCGTATCTCAATTAAATACACGATTGAGGATAAGTTGTTAGAAACTAAGCTGCAATATAGTGATTATGTTGAATCGTTGAAGCAATGGTTCGTTAACCCACAAAAGAAAGAAAAACAATTCGCTAAATTCGAAGAACGTTACGGTATTCCATTTGAAGAGAAAGACAAGTTGGTTGGTAAAGATGTCATGGTTGAAGTGAAATTAGCATTCAAGAAATACCCGTACGGCGAAATCAAGAAACCTAACTGGAAATAGGAGAATAATTAATGATTAATGTATCTGAGATTTTAAAAGACGATAACTTACTATTTTACGATATTGAGTCATTCAAAGAAGATGCGTTGGTCGTGTTCAAAGATATTCAGAACAAAGTAGTTGGTATCTTCCATAACGATTTTGAAGGTATGTATGAGGTCATCCAGGGTAAAACCCTGGTTGGCTTCAACAACTATTTTTATGATGATCCAATGCTTGAAAAAATGTTAGCCTGCTGGACACCTCAGCAACTAAAGGAACAGAATGACCGTTTAATTAGTGGACAAAAAGTGAAGATTTACCGCTTAGGAAACGAAATAACCACACTAGACTGCTTTCAACAAGCTGACGTGAGTATGCCCTCACTGAAGAAGATTGAGGCCAACATGGGCGCTAATATCTACGAATCTCTGATTGATTTTAACATTGATAGAAAACTAACTGAAGAAGAGTTAGAAGAAACGATTCAATACTGTTCATATGATGTTCAAATGACGATTGAAATCTTTAAGAAACGACTGAAAGACTACTTCGAACCAAAGTTAAACATTATAGCTATGTTAGACGAGAGTATTCAGAGACGTGCTATCAGATGGAATACAACTACTATTTCAGCAAACCTTGTGACCAATGGGAAACCATTACAACAATGGTCTGATGTGAGATTGGGTGAATATGACGAAACTGGCGAGTATGACATGTTTGAGTTAGTACCAGGACCAGTTAAAGCATTTTGGAAAGAGAACGCTACTAAAGACAAAGGTAAATATGTTCATGAAGAATTTGGTTGCAAGATTGAGTTTGGTTTTGGTGGGTTACATGGTGTGCCAATTCGAAATAAAGTGAGATATAAAAATGTGAAGATGTTGGACGTTGCGTCACTTTATCCGAACATAATCAACAAATTAGATGTTTTAGGTGGGCGCACACAATTCTACAAGGAGAACTTGGTAGATAAGCGGTTAGCTATTAAACACACTGACAAAACACTTTCAGCAGCGTTGAAATTGGTTATCAACTCTATATATGGGTTACTGCGTAGTGATTACTCACTGCTCAAAAACAAGATGGGCGCTATCTCAGTGTGTATCTACGGTCAAATCATCCTGTACGACTTATGTAAACGACTAGCACCAACGTGCGAAATTGTAAATATCAATACGGATGGTGTTGGGTTCGTTACAGATTCCGATGACTACATCAAAGTATGGGAAGAATGGCAGGATGATTATGGGTTTGTCTTAGAACTTGATGAATTTGAAACGTTTATCCAAAAGGATGTAAACAACTATATCGCAGTTGAACCTTCGGGCGGTATTAAAGCTAAGGGTGGAGAAGTTGGTAGATATGGGTATGAAAATGTGTTCAGAAACAATTCTAATCGTATCGTAGACATTGCTATAGGTGAATACCTATTACATGACCAAGAACCATTAGACACTATTTTAGAGCGTTTAAATGAGCCTAAATTATTCCAGCAAGTACTGCAAGCTGGCGGTACTTATAAAGGTACCTTTGATGAACATGGTAAACAGTATCAAAAGGTGAACAGAGTGTTTCCGGTCAAACGTGGTGGCGTGAAGTTATATAAAAGACGTCAAGATGACGGAATGGTGATGTTCCCAGACGCGCCAGAGCAAATGCTGGTGTGGAACTATGAAGTAGATGACTTAGAAGATTTTAAGAACAAGATTGATATTAATTACTATTACACATTGATTAACAAAAAGTTGGAGCGGTGGAAGGTGTTATAACGGAAACTATCTAAACTTGCCACAAAAGCAGAAAGGAGGGGTTTGAAGCATGTTTATTAAATATAATCCAGGTCAAAAACATGCACCAAAAAATGCTGAAGTTTCTGAGTCATTAGATGTGTTTGATGATGCAGGGTACGTATTAGAAGATAATGACTTGATCATTGATATTGATGATATGCCTAAAGAAACAATTGAAGCGATTATCAGAGTATTTAACATTCAAACCCACACAGTATGGACTACCAGGGGTGCTCATTTTTATTTCAAAAAACCTGAAGGGTTCAGGGGAGCAAAAGGAATGGTACCACTAGGTGTTGAAGTTGAGTATAAACATAAGACGAATACCAAAAGCATTACAGTGAAGTTAAACGGAGAAACAAGACAAGTCGATAACCCAAACATCCGTGAAGAACTACCAGTGATATTTCAAAAAGGTAAATACCAAGAACTGTTCGGACTTTCTGAAGGCGACGGGCGGAATCAGAAACTGTTCACTCACAGAAAACAGATAAACAACCTACCTGATTGGCAAAATATAGTTAACTTCATCAATGATTATATATTTGCTGAACCTTTACCAGAAAAGGAATTAAAAGACATCTCAAGAGATATGGAAGTCATTGCTACTAAAGACGGTGAAAGCCTAATAGCAGACGTTATCATGCGTGAGAAACGTGTTGTTAAGTACAGTGGGGCTTTATACTACTTTGACGGTGAAGAGTACACAGCGGACAGAGAGCTGCTTTATAGAATGGTGTATAGATACTGCGAAGGTCAGAAAACAAGGTATGTGGAAGAAGTCATCTCTCAGATGGAGAAACGTTCTAAGCTGATTGACCCTGAACAAGAGTTTGACATTAAACTCAAAAATGGACTGTTAAAAGATGGGTCTTTTTACGAGATTGATTACACCGACTTCACACCTTATTCAATTCCAATTGAGTATGATCCAGACACTGAGCCAGTTGAAGATGTGGATAACTATATTAATCAATTAACTAATAATGACGAAGCCTATCGAGCATTATTAATGGAAATTCTAGGTCATACATTAATTACCAATAAAGAATTCAAACGGATACTAGCTAAATTCTTTATTTTCATTGGTGACGGTGGGAACGGTAAGGGAACTTTATTAACAATCATTCAGAGTATTTTAAACCATAAGAACTGCTCAACATTGTCTATCAAGAATATGCAAGATGAGCGGTACATGATTTCACTGAAAGGTAAGTTAGCTAACCTTGGTGATGATATTCAAGATGAGCCTATCAATAACGAACAGATGAAAATGCTAAAGAATATCTCAACATCAGACCGTATTGAAATGCGGAAACTATATGAGTCGGCACAATCAGTGAGTTTGAGTACTACGTTAATATTCACTTCAAACCATATTCTAAAGTCTTTTGAAAAGGGAACATCTTATAAACGTCGGGTAATGTGGCTACCAATGTACACCAAACCTAAGACAAAAGACCCTAAATTCATCACTAACTTAACTAGACCTGAAGCACTTAAATATTGGTTGAAATTAATCATAGAAGGGTACTTTAGACTTTATCAAAATAGCAGCTTTACTAATTCAGATATCGTGAATGACTTCAACACTAATTATCACGAAGAGAATAACACCGCTCTAGGTTACGTCGAAGAGTTAAGCGAAGATGAAATCATTGGTAAGAGAAACCCAGAAATTTACGAACCATATGAAACATGGTGCGAAGAAAATGGTATTACTGCTCAATCTGTAAAACAATTCAAATCCACGGTAGAAGAAGTTTTTGATTTACAACTTAAGCCTAGAAAGATAAATGGTAAAACGCAGCGAGTTTATGGTAAGAGAGATTAATCACAGGTTACAACTTTGGGTTACGTATAAAAAAAGTCGAAAACCCTTGTGAGAGTAGTGAGTTACAGGTTACACAAAAAATCTCGCAAAAGTTTTTTAAATCGTATTTTAAATTCTATTTTCTAGGAAATTAAATTTAATACCGGGTACTTTTATTAATATTATATGTAACCTTGTAACCTTTAAGAATAAAAGGTTTACCTTTTATTGTAATAGCAACGTTTCTGAGGGGTAAAAGTGGGTTACAAAAAAGTTACAAATTGGCAAAAAGTTACACGAAAATATGTAACCAAGATTAATTTTACTATTAATCACTAAATGCTCTGCAGGAGAAAGGAAAGAACTATGACCGAATACATAGCCTACCAAGGCGAACAACCACTCGGTATCGGAACACTTGACGAACTATCACAGAAAGTCGGTATATCAGCAAGGATACTGAAGAAACGATCATATCCTTCAATACAGAAAGTGATGGCGGAAGATAGTATTAAAGTTTACAAGATTGAAGATGATGAAATAGATGTGGAAACAACAGTGTAGATATTGAAAAGGGGAATTATTCATGGATAAGCAAGCAAATTTCAAAGCAATCACAACTGAAATGTCTGAACTATATTCAAAGAAAAACCACGACTACGGTGACGCATTCGGTCAAACATTTGCTGAACTAGGTATTATCTCAGCAATTACACGTATCTCTGACAAAACCAATCGTTTGAAATCACTAGCTACTAAAGACCAACGTGTTGATGACGAACGTATTGAAGATACACTAATAGACTTAGCCAACTATGCGGTCATGACATTGATTGAGTTGCGAGATAATGATAAGCAATCAATTGAAACTGTAATAGCGTATGCAGACGGTGGACCGGTGTTTAGTACCGAACTACTTACGAAGCCAATTGCTGGTGTATATAAATGTAAAGTGTACAGAGGTCGGTTGAACTTGCTGAAAGACTTGAAACATGATGGGTTCGAGTGGTTAGCAAGAGATTATGACGGTGATTTGTGCGCGTATGGGAATAAACCTGAAAAATATGAATTGTACTGGCTTAATGATGAAGGATCCGTAGTTATCAAAAAAGACAACTTCCCACAAATTAAATGGTTAGATTCACAACCCACAAGTATCGAATCTGCTATTGAAAGATTGCGTAAGGACGGTGACCTATCATGACCTACACAATATCTGAAATGTTAGACCTAGTCCTATTCAACACGGGTTTATCTGGCACCCAGCTAGCAAAACAAACAGGACTTGGCGCTTACTCATTGAACCTAGCTAAGAGAGACAATTTCCTAACCAAGCAAAACGCTAAAAAGCTATCTGACTTCCTTGGTAAAGACTGGAATAGCCCTAAAAACCTACGTCTATATCAAAAACGTAAAAACTTTGTAGAAAGTATCCCTGGTTTACGTATCGCTCAAACTCGAACACTCAAAGAAGTCCCTGCAGTACAAGTGTCAAAACATTTAAACATAGGTCATCTGAGACTGACTAGAATTGAGGCAGGGGATAGTAAATTAGAAAGTTGGGTTGAATACCTAAAGCTTGCTGAAATATTAGGAAACGATTTAACCACAGACATTTTAATTCCAGTTAAGAAACCGAAACCACAATCTAAACGTAAAAAGAAATATAAAACAGTACGACGTTCATTCATGACATTCCAAAACGTGGGTGGTTCATGGGCGACTGGTGAGCGGATTAAGTTTGAGAGCGTGAGAATATGGGATTAGTTTTGATAGTAGTAATCACAGCGCCAGTCCTCATATCAGCGGTATTTCTGTTCTTACACTTTGGACTGGAACACTTATATGAACAGCAACAAGAAAGGGAGCGTGAAAGGGAATGTTTGAAGAATACAAAATAGGTGAAAATTTACAAATCTTTATAGATGAAGGTTGTCAAATTAAAGTGAATACAGAGCACGTATTTGGTAAAGATTATGAATGTGTCAAAGAGAGTAACACGCTATTACTTATCAATAATGCTGGAAAAACCCTGCTAACCACCACTGCAAATAACCTGCAAAAGGGACTTGACCAATTAGATAAGAAATTAATTGAAAAAGCCACTGAAAAACAACGGGAAAAGAAACCTCTAGAAAAGTTGAAATTCGAAGTTGATCAATTAAGAGAGTTAAATTTTAACAATAGCGACGCACACCGTTTAAGTAGGTCAGCAACTTACCGTGGTTGGGATTTGAGAGAACGAGGTAACGGGAATATCGAGATAGCCATACATAACGCTGCTAACTCTGTCTTGTGGTTTGATCCACTGCAAGAAAGTCGTGTGATTAATTTGAATCTGATAAATCTTCAAACGACTGTGTTAACAAACGAAAACAAAAACTTTATTAAGTTACTAGATTTGATTTCAGACTACTTAAGAGCACCATTAGAGGTTCGTAAACAGGAGCGTGAGAGGGAATGTGCGATATTAAATTTAGAGCGTGGGAGAAAAATTTAAAAGAGATGATATCAGTTGATAGCATAAATTTTGAAGCAGGATTAATAAATATGGAATTGGCTTGGAGAACGTTTGAAGAGATTGAACTCATGCAATACACAGGACTAAAAGACAAGAAGGACGTTGAGATTTATGAAGGTGATGTAGTGAAGTTTTATGCACGTTCTCATTATCATCCTGAAGTATATGCATGGGAATACGAAACTAAAGGCGTTGGAATTATCAGATATGAAATGGGTAGTTATGTATTAGGGGGCAGAGAAGAAACATACATATTAGAATCTCTGTTCGGTGTACTAATGAACTATGAGGACGTTAAAATGGAAGTCATTGGAAACATTTACGAAAACCCAGAGCTAGTGGAGGACTAACAATGAACATCCAAGAAAGAATTGAAGCTTTAGAAACAGAATTTGCCGAAAAGATTAAAGCATTGAAAGCAGAAGTGCAGCAGGTAGATGAGTTTCCGCAATACAAGGATACTTATTACTATATTCAATCTAGCGGTCGTGTCGATTGGCTTCCGTGGGTTGACGATGATATTGGTTTACGACAACAAGGGTTGGGCAACGTTTTCCGTACCATAGAACAAGCAGAGTTCGCTGTTGAAAAATTAAAAGTTGAAACAGAGTTGCGGAAGTTTAGTAGACCTGTTTTTAAAGAAGATGAAGACAATTATTTCATTCAGATCAATGCATCTTATCACAACCTCGTTGTAGACACTGATGAAGGTTATCAAACACAAGGCGCTATTTACTTTGAAAGTAGAGCTATCACTCTACAAGCTATTGAAACAGTCGGGGAAGAACGTATCAAGAAATACATTTTCGGAGTGGAGGAACTAAATGGCAACTAAAGAATTTACACAAATTGAGAACATTCTATACGATTACCCAGACCTAGAGTCTGAAATCAAACGACGTAAGACTGCTTTAGCTTTTCCTGTACGAGAGCTTGACGAGAATATTGGCGGTAGTCACGCATCCGGTGGACCTAGTGAAGCTGAAAGGTATGTGGTGACTCTAGACCAAGACAAGCGATTAAGACTGTTAGAAGACCAGCTATTGCAAATTAAACGCTGCCTAATTCGTATTAGCCCTGAAGAACGTAAGGTAATTGAAGTGAGATACTTTAATCCAGAAACACGTAAAGCAAGTTGGGAAAGAGTATCAGAAGAAGTACAGTATTATTCAAAGACTCAATGCTTACGTATTCGTAATAAGTTTGTGTTGGACTTAGGGAAAGCATTAGGGTTGATTGACTGACGTATTTACCGATTAGAAAAGATGGTCCAAAAGCGGTCCATTTTACCTCTGTCAACATGTTATATTAGTAGTGTGGTAAGTAGGACATAAGAGTACGCGACCAACTCGTTAACTTATCCATAAGACTAATTACTCCTTTCTAGACATCAGGCTGAGTGCTTGGTGTCTTTTATTATGTCGTGAGGTGATTAATATGTGTAGTGATATGCAGATGAATAAGGAGAGTGATCCAGTATCTTGGATTGACTGACATGCAGTCAAGCTTAGCTAACTGACAAGGGAGTGATGCGCGATAGCTAAAGACTTTGCTAAACCTTTCTATGCGTCTAAAGCCTGGAAGAATACTAGGCGTGCATACATCAATAGCGTTAACGGTTGGTGTGAAAGGTGTTTGAAGAAGAAGATATACAGGAAAGGTTACATCGTTCATCATAGAATTTATCTGAATGAAGATAATATTAATGACCCTGAGATTACTTTGGGCTGGAATAACTTGGAGTATGTATGTTTAGACTGCCACAACGCTGAACACTTTGGTAAGTATAGTCCAGTGAGAGATGATGTAATGTTTGATGAGTTTGGGGATTTGATACTTAAATAATAATTTGTATAGGTCCCCCTTAAAATATATTTAAATTAACTGAAATGGGGACCGAGTGGGGACCTCCATTTAACGCGCAAGAGATTTTATAGGACCCCCTCCCCAAAAATAACTACGAAAGTGAGGTGTATTTATGACGACTAAGAAGAAGTTGACCAAAGATGAGCGAATTCAACAAGAATTTGAACGACTTAAAGCATTTTATAAGTCTTTAGTCAGTAATGAAAAATTAAAATCTATTGACGGTTTAATGCAACGTGCAGCTTATCAGCGTGTGACCCTGGAAGACATGGAAGCGGACCTTGATGAGAATGGTTTTGTTGAACTTTTCAGTCAGTCTGAAAACCAGACACCTTACGAAAGGGAGCGTCCGACAGCTAGGTTGTTTAATACACTGACAAAGAATTATCAGTCAGCAATGACGCAATTGAATAAAGTGCTACCGGATGAAGCACCAAAAGATACTGATGATGGTTTCGATAGTTTCGTAAGCCGTCGTGACGATCTTGGCTAATCCAATTGTTGTCTATTTTGAGAAAATCGAATCCGGCGAAATTGTCACTTCTCAAAAGGTTTATAAGGTTTATAAGAATTTAATCGACACAGTAATCAATAACCCGAAATCAAGGTGGGAATACTCAGATGACAGAGCCTGGCATGCTATTGAGTTTATCGAAAGATATTGTAAACACTCAAAAGGTGCTGTGGCTGGTCAGCCATTTGTTTTGGAATTGTGGCAAAAAGCATTAATCGCTGCAATGTTTGGTATCGTCGATAAGATTGACGGTTTTAGAAAACATCAAGAGGTTGTACTAATTGTTGCTCGTAAGAATGGTAAATCTACTTTAGCGGCAGCAGTTGGTTTGTATTTAATGATTGCGGACGGTGAATTCGGTCCAGAAATATTTTCTGTGGCTACGAAAAAAGACCAGGCCAAAATCATCTGGCTTGAAGCTAAACGTATGGTACGTAAGTCTAAATCGTTAGTTAAACGAATCAAAACGCTAGTGGGTGAGATGAATTCAGATAAAAACGACTCAGTCTTTAAACCTTTGGGTCGTGATTCTGATACATTGGACGGTTTGAACGTTCATGGGGCTTTATTTGATGAAGTACATGCTTGGAAAGACCAAAACCTGTATGACGTAATTGTTGACGGTACTTCCGCTCGTGATCAACCTTTGATATTTACAACCACGACCGCTGGTACTGTTCGTGAGTCGGTGTTTGACCGATTATATGATGAAGCAGAAATGGTTGTTAATGGGTATGAAGATGAGGACGCTTATAAAAATGAGCGTATGTTACCAATCGTTTATGAATTAGACAGTCGTAAAGAGTGGACAGACCCTGAAGCATGGCAGAAAGCAAATCCAGGGTTGGGAACAATCAAGAAGACCGATAACCTCGCTTCAAAAGTAAACAAGGCTCAGTCAAATTCGTTACTGGTCAAGAACTTACTGACCAAAGACTTTAATATCCGCGAGACATCGAGTGAAGCATGGTTAACCTTTGAGGATGCAAACAATCAAGAAACCTTTGATATATCCGCATTGAAACCACGGTACGGTATTGGTGGTGTCGATTTATCAAGCACTACCGACTTGACTTGTGCGAGTGTGATTTTCAAAGTACCGGATGATGACCGAATTTACGTGAAGCAAATGTACTGGTTACCTGAAGATTTACTTGAGAAACGAATCGCCGAAGATAAGATTCCTTACGATAAATGGCAAGATGCTGGATTACTTCGAACCACACCAGGTAATAAGATTCATTACAAATTCGTGACTGAATGGTTCTTGGAAATTCAGAATGAGTATGACATTTATCTTTATAAAGTCGGGTATGACGCATGGTCAGCAACTTATTTCGTGGAAGAAATGAAAGACCAATTCGGTGAAGACGTGATGGAACCCGTTATTCAAGGTAAGAAAACATTGTCCGGTCCTATGAAGTCATTAGGTGTGGACCTATCTGCTAACAAGATTATCTATAATAACAACCCAATTCTAAAATGGAATTTAACAAACGTTGCTGTGGATGTTGATAAAAACGACAATATCCAACCAATAAAAACTAGTAATGCTAAAAAACGTATTGATGGTTTTGCAAGTTTACTGGACGCATATGTAGTCCTTGAAAATAACTTAGAAGCTTATCAAACGGTAATTTAAGGAGGTGAGTGAGTGGGATGGTTAAGTAATTTATTTAATAACGAAAGAAATGAGGTTTCTAGTATTTCTAGCTACAAGATGGTAGTTGATTCTGGGGACTCATTTTTTTCATATAACGGTCGTCTTTATGAGTCAGACATTGTTCGCTCAGCAATTAGACCTAAGGCACAAGCTGTTGGTAAGGCAGTGGGAAAACATATTCGTGAATCTGATGGGAATACCACGGTTAACCCGGATGTGTATTTGCGGTTCTTATTAGAAGAACCTAACGAAATCATGACTGGTCAGATGTTGCTAGAGAAACTGACAACACAGTTGATGTTAAACAACAACGCTTTCGCATTAATTCAACGTGACTCAAACGGTTTAGCTAATGCGATTTATCCGCTAGACGGAGCTAACAATGTTGAAGCTTTACAAGATAAGAACAACCAATTGTATCTGCGATTTACATTGGACGGTAAAGTATACACCTTTAGGTATTCAGATATCATTCATTTAAGACGTGATTTCTATGACAATAAAATCTTTGGTTCAAACCCTGGTAAAGCACTCACTTCTTTAATGGAAGTTGTGACAACTACCGACCAAGGAACAATCAAAGCGATTAAGAATTCGAACATCATTCGGTGGTTACTGAAATTCAATCAAACGTTGAGACCAGAAGACATTGAAAAGAACACAAAACAATTCGTAGATTCGTTCCTTTCCACAGAATCGGAAACAACGGGTGCTGCGGGTACGGATGCTAAAACTGAAGCTATTCAGATTAAACCAAGTAACTACGTGCCTGATTCAAAACAAACTGAAGGTACTGTCAAACGGATTTATGGGTTCTTTAATACCAACGAAAAGATTATCCAATCTAGTTATAACGAAGATGAATGGATTTCATACTTTGAAGCTGAGATTGAACCAGTAATCACACAATTATCCGCTGAATTTACTAGAAAACTATTTAGTCGTCGTGAACGTGGGTTTGGAAACAGAATCATCTTTGAGTCAAGTAACTTATCGTTTGCTTCAATGCGAACACGACTTGGTTTAACTAACCTAGTTGACCGTGGTGTATTAAGTCCTAATGAAATGCGTAAATACTTAAATCTAGCACCAATTGAAAATGGTGACGTGTATCTACGTCGACTGGATACTACAACAATTGGTAGTAATGGTGATAGTGAAGGAGGTGATGTGAATGCAGATAACAATGAACGGCGTGATCGTGAGTGATGATGATAAATGGATTTATGATTATTTAGACATGAGTGCTTTTTCCCCAAAGGAGTTAAGGCAAGCTATTCAAGACCACGGTATATACGAACCACTTGATATTGAAATCAATTCGCCTGGGGGATATGTGAATGCTGGTACAGAAATCTACACTATGTTATTGACTCATAAGGGAGAAGTGAACATCACTATCGGTTCTCAAGCAGCATCTATTGCTAGTGTGATTGCAATGGCTGGTAAACGTGTAGCTATCTCACCAGCGGGTAAGATGATGATCCATAACGTTTCCGGTCAAGGTGGTGGAGATTATCGGGACATGGCTGATTATTCAGACTTTCTGTTCAAAAATAATGAAATGTTGGCAAATACTTACGTACTGAAAACTGGTAAACCAAAACAAGAATTACTTGACATGATGAACGCTGAAACTTGGATGAACGCTGATGAAGCATTGGAAAACGGCTTTGTTGACGAAGTTCTGACAGCTCAAACGACCGAACCTGACTTAGGTTTAGTGGCTGGATATAATTTGAAAATTTTGACGCCTGAACGTATCAATGAAGTTAAAGCACTGTACGAAGAAGAACAATTGGCACTTTTAGAATTAAAAGGAGATGTAAAAATATGAACAAAGAACAATACTTACAACAACGTGGTGAATTATTAAACACTGCAAAAGCATTTATCGCAGATGGTAAATTAGAAGACGCTAAATTAAAACGTGAAGAAATTGAAGCTTTAGACGTTGCTTATGAGAATTCTAGCAAGGAGTTGGCTAATTTAAATGCGTTGGAGAATAAAGCTGAATCATTCAAACCTTCTGATGCAAATACCGCCGTGAATGGCGCAACTAAAATTGATGATGTGACTGCTGATGTGGCTAACATTAAATACGAAGATGTGTTCGCTAAAGTCGCTTTAAAACGTGACTTAAACGAAGATGAAGTTAACGTGTTCAATCAAATGAACCCAACCAATGTGTACACTCACAACACTGATAACACTGAAATCTTAATTCCAGAAACAGTTGTTGGCGGAATCATTGAAACAATGAAAGAGTTACACCCAATTTTAGCTGATGTGAATTCAACTCGCATTAAAGGTAATATTAAATATCCTAAACATACTGGTATTCCAGAAGGTGACGCGGATTACTACGACGAAGATACAGCCACTGCTGATGAGAAGAATACCTTTGGTGAAATTACTTTAGGCGGTAAAGAATTATCTAAAGCAGTTACTGTTACTTGGAAATTACAAGCCATGGCGATTGCTGACTTCATTCCATTCTTACAACGTGAATTAGGCCAACGTATGGCGTATGCTAAAGCGAATGCGTTCGTTCGTGGTGCTGGTGATACTAAATATCCAATGGGTATTGTAACAGCCTTGAAGGCTCAAGCGGAAACACCACAAGTTGCTGAATATACTGATGCAATCACTTTTGACGACTTATCTGCTTTATTTGGTAAAGTCAAAACAATGTACTCAAACGGTGTTGCTGTATACGTGAACAACTCTACATTGTGGAACCAATTGAACACAATCAAAGACAATAATGGACGTCCTATCTTCGTTCAAAATGTTGCTGACGGTATCGTTGGTCGCTTATTCGGTTACCCTGTTAAATTGGAAGACGCTATGCGTGACGGGGAAGTATTAGTTGGTGATGTGGGTAATGGATACACTGAAAACATTCAAGAATCTATGCGCTTAACTACTGAGCAACATGCCAAAGCTCGTAAAACTGACTTTGTTGGTTACGAAGTGCATGATGCTAACGTTAAAGACGAAGGTGCTTTTGCTTATTTAGCTAAAACTGAAGTAGTTGGAGGATAGGAGGTAGTTTAAATGCTACGTCCAGACGTTGTTAAACAATTAAAAGCTAGAATGCGAATCTCGCATGACAGCGAAGATGAATACTTAGACAGTTTGATCACTGCATCTTTTGCTTACTTAAAGCGGAGATGTGGTGATTTTTCTATTGATGATATTGACGAAAATTACGTTGGTAAGGAATTGGTCCTAGAACGTGCTAAATATACGTACGAAGGAAACCTTGAATACTTTGATGAAAACTATCAAATGATGATTCATGCTTTATCTTTCGATTTAGGAGTTGAAGCTAATGAAGAAACCTTATAAAGCACCTAGAGTTTCTGTTGGTGATTTACGAACTCCAGTTATCTTTTATCAGTATCAAGCTTCAGAAGGTCCTGAACCAGGAGAAGAAGAATTCAAAGTGCTGCACAAGTGTTTCGCAAAGATTGATGAAGTTTGGTCAAAAGACTTAGAGCTTGCTAAATCAAATGGAACATTGTCAGACATCACTTTAACTATTCGAGATACCCAAGGTGAGTACATTCCTTCAAACAAGGATTATCTTGAAATAAAAATGGATATGTACGCTGATAGACATTTCAACATCAAACACTTTCAACCTGACCCACAGAATCGTGATTTTATCAAAGTCATTGCCGGGGTGGTGAGCTAATGGGTGTGAAGATTACAGGATTGAAACGACTTGAAAAAGAGTTGGATGATAGACTGGGTCCAAAACGAATGCAAGAAGTGACTGATAAAGCCTTAAAAGCTGGCGCCCAAGTGTTCGTCAAACAACTGAAAATAGAATTTGAGAAGTTTAAAGATACAGGTAACTCAATCAAAGAAATTACCTTATCTGAACCCCAGTGGGTAAATGGGCAACGAGCTGTCACAGTCTACTGGAAAGGTCCTAATGATCGTTACAGAATAATTCACTTGAATGAGCACGGAACGGTTAAGAATCCCAATCCAGCAGGTAAAGGTGCTATAGCTCGAGCAATGTCAAGAAGTCAAGATGCGTATCGTAATGCGGTAAAAGAAGAAATGAGGAGGTTAGCAAGTGGCTGATGTTTTAACAAGTATCTATGAAGCTTTTAAAGCTAACCAAATCATTTGGTTACATTGTGAGAATAGAATTAAATACTATGACTACCCTGAAACAGGTAGTATCACGCAACCTTATATCGTGATTGACCCACTAGACGCACCAATGCAGTCTGACTTTGCTGACCAGGAATGGTTAACATACACGTACTTAATTCAAATTGATATTCAATCTAAGAAACGACTACAAACAGCGGAAATTGCCTATGAAGTCGATAAAGTTATGGACAGTTTAGGTTTTAGACAATATACAGGCGGTGCGAACCAATACGATTCTGACACGGGAATATTCAGAATCGCTCATACCTACCGCGGAACAATTTACAGACAAGAAATTATTAAAGGAGCGAAATAAATTATGGCTGAAAAAAAATATAACTCAACCACTGGTGTGGATCAATTTCACTATGGTGTTTTAAATGATGATGACAAAACAATTGAAGGTGGGAAACCAGAACGTATTAAATTCCTACAAGATATTACCGTGACACGTACTTCAACTATGGTTCGTGCGTATGGGGATAACAAAGAAGCGGAAATTGCTGTTTCAAATGGACCTGTTTCTATTTCAGGTAACTTCCATACGCTACCGCAGGAAGATCAAAACGTATTATTTGGTTTAGAGGTTTCAGCAACTGGTTTAGCAGGTTCAGGTTCAGAGGATAACCCACCGTATGTAGGTGTAGTATTTGCACGTACTTATGAAGATGGTGCAACTGAATATGCCGGTTTGCCAAAAGGTAAATTCTTAAAGACTGAGAAAGCTTCAACTGGTAAAGCAGGGGAAACGACATTCTCACAAGACCCTATTTCCGCTGAATTTATGAACCGTGAAGTGGATGGGTTTACTAAACCACAATCATACTTAATTGGTCGCGATGAAGCTGGGGAAACTACTCACCGTGATGCAATTTTCCAAGCGGTATTTGGAGCACCTTATCCAACTGAAGCTGAGCCAGTAGTGGGAGGTTAGGATTATGCCTAAGTATACAGCGAACATTACATTCAAAGGGCTTAAAGAAAATCGTATCTATGAAGTCGGAGAAGAATTTGAGATGACTGAAGACCGTGCGAAAGAATTGATTGCGAATATCAAGAAAGACCACGGCGTGACAGTTGTTTTCACACCGGTTGAAGAAGTTGAAGAAGTTGATGAACCAATCGAAGAGCCTGACTTCACTACTTATAAAGTCCAAGAATTGAAAGATTACTTAGACTCAGTGGATATTGAATACGATACAAAAGCAACTAAAGCAGAATTAATTAAATTGGCTGAGGGATAACCCTTAGCCTTTTTATTTTGAAAAGGAGCATATCAATGGCAAAAAAAATGGAACGCTTAGCAATTCAATTGATCGTGATTGAAGATGAACTAACTAATGATGAACCTAAATTAGAAACTATCTACACAAGTCCTTATTTAACATTACGTGATACTCGTGAAGCCTTTGAGTTATCAGCAGAACTTGAAGACCCTGAAAGTGGGTTAACAGATGCTGAAGGTATTGATAAGTTAGTTAACTTTGCAGTTGACCACGCGTTAAAAGGTCAAATTACTAAAGAAGAATTTGAAGAACGTATGCCTTTTGGACTTGAAGGATTACAAGAAATTTTAGCGTTTGTTGCCTTTGGTAAATCGGTGGGAAAAAAGTTACAGGCGAAGAAAGCCTAAGTGATGAAGATTTCTCTTATGAGAAACAAATCGAGTTTATCGACAAGATAGTCCTAGATTTTTATAAGAACGGAAAAGATATTAACGAAGTATTGGATATGCCTTTCCACTATTTACTGGGAATACTCGAAGAAGAAAACAAACCACAGAAAGCTGAATCACTAATGAGTGCATTTACTTAGGAAAGGAGGGAACACATGGTAGAACGTATAGAAGGTATGAGTATTGAGATGTCACTTAACGCTTTGGAAGCGGAACGTGGAGTGGCTGGGCTTAGGGACCGGATGCGTACCTTGGATGCTGAAATGCGAAATAGTCTATCGTCTTTTGATAAAACAGAGAAGTCCGCTGAACAATATGGCGCGACTTTAGATGGCTTAAGCAAGAAAGTACAAGTCCAAGAGCGTGTCGTGAAAGCGTCCAAAGAGCAATACGAAAAGATGGTTGCTCAATACGGTGAAGGTTCAAAGAAAGCTGAAGCTGCTAAACGGTCATACGAAAACCAATCAGCAACGCTGAACGGATTGAACCGTCGTGTAGAAAAGACCACACAAGAATTTGAAGCCTTCAAGAAAGAGCAAGACTTAGCTACCTCGAGCACAGGGAAGTTCATCAAACAAGCTGAAGAATCTGAAAAGACCTTGAAGAAATATGGTGAAGGGTTAAAAGGTTTTGGCGACAAAGCTACCAAGTATGTGACTGCTCCTTTACTAGGTATTGGCGGGCTATTACTGAAACAAGCTTCTGATGTTGAATCATCTCAAGTACGTATTCAGAACTCACTTGGATTAACTGAAGTTGAAGCAGAAAAAGTATATGAGTCTATTCGAAAAGTGTACCAAGACGGTTGGGGAGAATCACTGGAAGAAGTTGAGAATACCGCTGAAGCAGTACTAACTCAACTGAAAAACATTGACGACCCTAAACAACTTCAAAACGCAATTAAGAACGCACAACTACTTGCTGACACCTTTGAAATGGACACCAATGAAGCTTTACGTGGTGTGAATGCCTTAATGGAAACATACGGTATGACCGCTGATGAAGCGTTTGACTATATGGTTGTTGGTGCACAAAAAGGTCTTGATAAGACTGATGAATTGGGCGACAACTTATCTGAATACGCGCCATTGTTAAAAGATGCTGGTTATGAAGCAGATGAGATGTTTGCCGCACTAACTGCTGGACTTGATGCCGGTGCTTATAACTTAGATAAAGTGAACGACTTAATCAAAGAGTTTGCTATTCGTGTTGGGGATAATACAATCCAAGACGCTATCGCTGACATGGGTGGCGAGTGGCAGTCTATCTATGATACTTGGGTTGCTTCAGGCGGTACGGTTGACGACCTGTTTAGATCATTGGGTAATCATTTAGCGAGCATTAAAGACCCACAAGAAAAACAGAATGCCTTAACTGAAATCTGGGGTTCAATCGGTGAAGATGCCGGAGCCAAAGTAGTTGAAGGTATCGCTGGAGCAGAAGATGCTTACGAGAATGTTGCTGGCGCTGCTGAAAAAGCAACTGAAGCAGCAGAACAAACATTTGGTGAACGTTCTCAGAAAGTATTCCGTAAATACACTGACGCTTTATTACCTGTTGGCGAGAAAGTGCTCGATCTAGCTGAAGATTACTTACCAAAACTGACAAAATCAGTTGAGGGGTTAACTCAATGGGTTGAAAATCTAGACGAAGATAGTGTAGACCTAGCTTTAAAACTAGGCGGTATCGCAATCGCAGCAGGACCACTTTCTAGTATCTTGGGAAATACCTTTGAAGTCATGAGTTGGGGTTCAGGGCATGTTAAAAGTCTAACCAAATCAATCGCTGAAAATGGTGGGTTGATACCAGCATTGACGGCTAAAGGTACTGGTTTAGTTAGTGGACTATCATCTGTGGTAGGTTTCTTAACCAACCCTTGGGTATTGGGTATCGGGGCTGGTGTACTAGCTATAACTGGTTTAACCATGTACTTACGACAAGACGCTATCAAATCAGTTGATGATTTTGGTAATAAAGTATCAGATACAACCACTGAAGCAGTCACAAGCTTTATGGACCTATCATCTGACACACAAACGGAACTTGATTACATGTTTTTAACCCACGCTGAGATTACTGATGAAGGAGCTAATACCCTAATCGGTAAATTTGATAGCATGTATCAAACAATTAAAACCGCAGCGGAAACTAATTTCCAAGAACAATCAGAAACACTTTCACAATTCTTCGCTGAAACTGGCGAGAAAACTGACGAAGGTGAAGCTGAAATCCTAACTAAGATTCAGCAAGGGTATTCAAATCGTCAAACTGCTTTGGATGAGTACAATGCTAGAGCTAAAGAGATTATCGAAACAGCAAACGCTGAAAATCGTGAATTGACTGAAGCTGAATATAATGAGTTATCAAACTTACAAATGATTGCAAACGATTATGCAATTACAGAGTTAACTGCAAGTGAGGAAGAGCAGTTGGTTATCCGTGAAATGATGAGCCAACAAAAAGGTGAAATCGACGCACAAACGGCTGCCAATACCGTTGCTCGATCTAAAGAAGCGAAAGAGGCTTCAATCGCAGACGCTAATACCAAGTACGAAGAAGTAGTTGCGGCGGCTATTTTTCAACGTGATGAAATGGGCACTATTTCAGCAGAAGAAGCGGACGAAATTATCCGTGAAGCTGGACGACAACGTGATGAATCTATCAACAAAGCCAATGAAATGCACTTAGGTGTAGTTGAAGAAGCACAGAAACAAGCTGAAGGTCATATAAACAAGGTTAACTGGGAAACTGGAGAAGTCTTGAGTCTATGGGGGACTTTCTGGCAAGGGGTTTTCCGTGGGTTTAGAGACGCACCGGGTAATATGGCTAGCGCTTTGAGTGGGCAATCTTGGCGAGTACAGAATGCAATTAAAGACTTAATGAACGGTGGTATTTCAAAGGTTGAGGGTGGAATCAACTCCATGATTAGAGCCTTTAACGTCATCTTTGACTTACTAGATTCTGACCTAAGCTTCAGTCGTGTAACACTACCACGAGTGAGTTTTGAATCGTATGGCGGTGTGGGCAGTAACCAATCTGGGGTAATGCAATATGCAACTGGTACTGACGCCCACCCTGGTGGTCCTGCAATTGTCGGTGATGGTGGAATGAAAGAATTAATCGCACTACCAACTGGTCAAATGTTCCTATCACCAGATACTGATACCTTAGTTGACCTACCAAAAGGAACAGAGGTCCTATCTGGTCCTAAAACCAAAACATTCATGAAAAACTGGGGTATCCCACAATATGAAGATGGTATCGGTACTAAGATTTGGGAATGGGTTGGAGAAGGAGCTAAAGGACTGCTTGGTAACGTTCTAGGTAGTCTAGGCATTTCCACACCAAGCGCAATAGGGACATTCGGAACCATTGCGCATGACGGCTTTAACTTAATTCAAAGTGAAGCGCTGGACTACTTAAAAGGCTTCATTGACAAGTTGGTTCCAGTTGGTGCTTTAGACTTTGCGGGTTTAACCATGACTTCCGGTTTCGGTTGGCGTCCTAGTCCTGGTGGGATTGGACCAAGTAACCATAAGGGTGTTGACTTTGCTGGTCCTGTTGGAACACCAATTCCATCACAGACGAGCGGTAGAGTTGTTGCTTCAGCATATGGTCCTGAACGTGGGAACTATGTTCACATTCGGTCTGGTCTGTATGACTACAAGTATTATCACTTCCTTAGAAACCTTGTGAGTGCTGGACAAGATATAAAACGTGGTCAAACAATTGGTTTACTAGGTAACACTGGTCTATCAACTGGTCCACACGTCCATTTCCAAGTAGAACGTGGCGGTGTGCCAATCAACCCGTTAGGTTTTGCAACTGGTGGACTTGTAGGTCATGGTCTTTACGAATTGGGAGAAGAAGGTTATCCAGAATACGTGATACCGACTGACCCTAATAGACGTACTGAAGCAATGAAGTTACTAGCTTTGGCAGGTAAGGATATCGAATCAAGTAAACGTCCAAACGAGTTACCGAACGTGACGACGAACTCTACTGATAACGACAAACTAGATACCATGATCGCGCTACTAACAGAATTAAACAACAAGGAATATAGTCCAACGCTGCTTATACAATTAGGGAACGAGATCATCAGAGTGTTAAACGGCGAATTGCAACGTATCAATGGGCGAGATTTAGAATTAATTGAAAGGGGGCTTAATCTGTAATGGCAAATTTTAGTGGGTTTACTTTTGACGGAAAACACTCATACCGTGATATGGGTATGACAATTGACCCGGAGAGAAACATCAGTATACCGAATAAAGTCAAATACAAAGAGTCCCTTCCGTTTTCAAATAAAGTTTGGGATTTCAGTAGTATCTATGGTGGTCCAACTTATGAAGAGCGGACATTGACTTACAAGTTTAATTTAATGGGTAAGCCGATTGAATCTAAAGCGGATATGAATATGATTAAAACGGTGCTATTAAAGTGGTTACTATCTCCAAACGAGAAGACACCACTATATGACGACCATTTTCCTAATTTCTATTTCATGGCCGAAGTTGAAGGGAATAATAGTTTTGAAGAAGATTGGAAACATGGATTTCTGAATGTAACTTTCACTGCTCAACCATTCATGATTGACAGAATGCCTGAAGGTCATGATATTTGGGATTTATTTAATTTTGACCTAGATGTTAGTCAGCCAACAAAATTTACTTTTAAATCTTACTGGTCAAGTTTTAAACAACTAAATATTGGTGACCAGGCTACATACGGTGCGTGGGCGACACAGTATTATGACCCCAACACGTCCACTGGTGGGGGAGATAAAATCAATCCTGGTTTTCACGGTTACACCTATCCGATTGTCGATAAAATTACAGTCGCCGAGTCTGACCTACGGCCGTCAAGGGTTGCATATAAGCTGTCGAATCATAATCACTGGTTGCTGGAACAAGACGTGCTTCAAGCTCAAACTGAGTACCTAGATGTAGTTGTGGTTAACCCTGGTATTTCTGATGTTGCACCAACTATCACAACGAATAGGTCAGTAACTATTGTTAGAGATGATGAAATTTATAACCTACAACCAGGCGTATATGAAACAGAACAATTTGTTTTGAAGTCCGGAGAAAATCATCTGAAAATGTACATTCCTGATGTAACGCTGAATATAGACTTCAATTTCCATAAGGAGCTGATCTAATGTACCAAGTTACAATGTATGACGGACTGGAAGATAAAGTAGGTCAGGTAATCCACAGTCACACGACTGGAGAGTTGAAGTTAAAATCTGGAACGATTAAACAGGGTATCAATTCGTTTGATACTTTTTCTTTTGACTATTTACCGAATAGTCCGTTGTTTAACAACATTCGAACTGGTGTCACTTTAATCAAGGTGCTTAACACTGTCACAGGGCGCTATGAGTTTGAAGGTAGAATTGTCACTCCAGAGGAAGAAATGAATTCGGGGGTTAGCTTACACGCGATATGCGAAAGTGAGTTAGGTTTCCTAAATGATTCTGACCAAGACTTTTATGAATTTAGAGGTACTCCTGAAGAACTGCTACACAGGATACTTAACTACCATAATTCAGTGGTTGAAAGCAGTAAGAACTTTACACTAGGTAGAGTGGAAATCACTGACCCTAATGATTATTACTATGTTTTCCTAGATCCAGAAGAGACAAGTTGGGAGGTAATCAAACGTACACTACTTGATAAATACGGCGGTGAAATCGTCATGCGTAAAGAAAATGGTGTACGATACTTAGACTACCTAAAGCAGCAGGGTCATGATACTGATGTGACAATTGCTTTGGATAAGAATCTAAAGTCGTACAGACGTGTGACTGATATTACTAAAATTTATAGTCGAATTAAACCACTTGGCAAAACTTTAGAACCTGATGAAATTCCTGAAGAAGATAGAGAAAACCTAGTGAAATACCCAAGATTGACAATAGAGTCTGTGAACAATGGTAGTAAATATTTAGATAGTCCAGAATTAATTAAAAACATTGGTGTTAAAATCGGTACTGTAAAATATGATGATATTACTACCGCTGAAAGGCTGAAATCATCTGGTCAGAGTTACTTAGATAGTCAGAAATTGGTGTTAGTCCAGTACTCAATCGACGCTTTAGATTTAGCTTTAATTGGTAAAGACTTTGAGAGTTTCGAAGTGGGAAATACGTATATATTGATTAACCAAGTGATGAATATTAATGAACGGCTCAGAGTAGTTGGTAAAACAATCAACATTTTAGCGCCATGGAACAATACACTTGAAATTGGCGACAAGATGAAAACTGCTAATGAAATACAACTTGACTTAAATAGACAAGTGAAATACGCAGTGACATTACAACAGCAACTACAAACTGCTAACCAGTTATTCGCTGGACGACTGAATACAGTATCAACGCTGACTGGTGATTTATCTAGCAACTACACTAATTTAACCAACGTGGTACTCCCAGACTTTGAGAAAAGACTCGAAACTCTTGAAGTACCACCAACACCACCGACAGACGAAAACGGCTACTCAACCAACAGGGTTTTCCCAGTTGACTACACTCTCGAAGGTATCAACTATTTCGTTCGTGACGGTAAAGCAGTTGGCTCAATTGAGTACGATATGACCTATGGCATGCGTGACGGTGTGCTGCACAGTGGTCATGACATTGGCACTAATGGCGATAGAAACTACACAGCCCACGCAACGACTGATGGCATTGTCCGTAAGGCTGAATTCATGTCGGGTGGTATTGGTAATGCGGTGTATGTAGAACATACTGCTGACGGTTACTGGTCAAACTACATGCACTTGAAATCAATCAGTGTATCAGTTGGTCAGACCGTTAAAGCGGGTGACGTGATTGGTGTAATTGGTGGTACAGGCGGAGATTATGCACCACACTTACACTTTGAAATTAGTCCTGATGGGAACTTCCATTCTGGTGGGAACACTATTAATCCTCAACACTACTTAGGTATTACTGGAGATAATAAGACGAGCTTGCCACGGCCTGTATAAACTCTTAAAAAATGATATATTATAGGTATATTATTTTGAGGAGGATTATTATGAATTTCGAATTTGTTGTTTCCTTATTTTCTGGTTTTGTGGGTGTTTTGATTGGTGTGATAGCCTCTGAATTAATTTCAGAAAAAGAGATAAAGGTTGAAAGATATAATCAAATTTTAGATGTATCTGTTAATTACTTTTCTGCCCTGAAAATGTTGAGACATACAGTTATTAATTTAGAAGAAAGTATAAATGATAAAAATAGAAAAAAGAAGCAACAGAATCAAGAACGAGAATATTTCGAACAGGAAATAGTTAAAATAAACGGTTTGGTATCAGAAATAGATAGATATAAATATAAATTAGAAATATTATTTTTTAATGATGTTAAAAAAGATAGACAGAAAGTTGAAGTAGGCACTTTATACTCCAAATATAAAAATATTTTAGATTATGTATATTTATTGGAATATATTGTAATTGATTTAATAGTAGAATTTGATGAGTATGATGATAGTTATCTAGAGACAAGTGATAAAGGTAAAAAGAAATGGCAAGAGGAAAAGAAAAAAAGTAACTTAAACAAGTACATCGAAGAATATTTAACGCAATTACATAAAGAATTATCTAATATTTCTGATGGTATCTTTTAAGCATCTCAATTGAGATGCTTTTTATTACCAAAAATTCAAAAGGAGTTGATAACAATTGGATTGGAATAATATTAATGAAAATAAAGATACAAACGGTCTAGGACCAATCGAGTACGACCAATCAAAGGTTCCGCAGCTTATCCGTAAACACGCTGATAATGTTCGTAGCAAATCATATGGTCAAGAAGTGCGTGAAGCACAAGCGCGAAACGCTGAAGTTGCTGGTTTGATTGCTAGCGAAGCTGAAAACATAGCTAATGATGCTGATTTTCTATCAAAAGACACACAAAATCGTTTTAAAGACCAAATTGAAGGCACTACCAATAGTGATGAAGTAATTGATGCAAGACGTCCTTTTGGCGCTGACAGTGCGTATCAAACATTAGGGGATAGATTAGACGCGACAGAGGGTAAATTAAATGTGACTGATGAAAGTTTAGGAATCGCAGGGTCTAAACGGGATACAGATATTCGGTTACTATTTCAATATTGGTATGATAATGATGTGAACACAATTAAAGATATCATTGATATGAATATCAATACTGTAATTATCAGTAGAAGAAAATCAGCTTCCACGGTGACTAGAAGCTGGGAAGAAACATTGGAAATATTAAATATTCACGAAAAATACGGTATTAATGTAATTTTAAACGCAGATCCAGAGGAAATAGTTGCTGGTAATGTTGAAAACAGGACATGGTTAGAAAATCTAATCAATCATAAATCAGTCATCGGTGTTTATAGTTTTGATGAACCTACTAGGGTAGGTACAACAGTTGCAAAACAACAAAACTTTGCTAATTATGTTAGATCGATAACAAATAAACTTATTTTTCAGTCAAATGTTGCCGGTGCACAAAGTAGTGAATTTTACTACCCACAAGGCTTTGATGTGTTATTAGTATCTTATTATATTCTTAACCCTAACACTTCAACACCTAGGACTGATTACGATGCCATAGAAGTTTTAATAAAGAATAGACTTAAAGACTTCATTTCTAATTCGGGAACACCTAAGAAAATCATTCCAATTTTACCGCTTTTCACCGACAGTGCTAATGGGTTGAAAACCAAAGAAGAATACTACGCTCACGTAAGAGGATGGGTGCCATCTTTCAGTGGTAGCTACGGACTTTTCGCATATCACAACCCAGCGCTTTTAAAAGATATTAAGACAGAAGAATTATACCGCTCTCTAGCAAAAGATACACCGCTATTATTATCGTCAAACAGGACAGCATTAGTTGCACCTTTTACACAAGGTGTCGAAATCGGGAATGTATCATCAGGTTCTTCTGTTTTCAAGAAATTTGAAGTGTTAACAGTCCACGTTTCGATTTCAAATTTAATGCCCGGTGAAGTAAGAGATATCGACGTTACCAGCTCCACAGTTACTGCTGAATCATTTCTCATGATTTCAAGAAAAAATTCTGACATCAAAACAAACTATAAAGGTCTAATCATGCAAGCATTTAGTTATACTGCTGGCGTGTTCACTTTAAGGTTATACAATGCTGGCACTACTCAAATACACGTACCGGCAAGTAATGGTTTCAAAATCTTGGTATTCAATTAAAAAAGGAGAATGTTATATGGGTTTTTTAAAAAGAATAACAACAGACACAGGTATTGAAGTGGAGAACGCTTATCACTTGATAACCTATGTTGAAGGTGACGAATCTTCAATTATGATTACACTGAAAGTATACGCAAGTGTGGACGTTTACGAAACAAACAGAAACATTCAACCGATATCTATACAAAATTATTATTTTAGTCCAGACACTTCAGAAACAGCTTTAAATATCTTTAAGCAAGCAAATGATTTCTTAAAATCACTGCCAGAATTCGTAGGAGCGACTGAAGTTTAATATTATAAAAGCACTCGATAATCATTCTGTCAGACTCCCAAACAATATGCTATATTATAGTAAAAGTTTGGGAGGTTTTTAAAAATGGGTGATTTTGTTGGTGCAATCGGTAATTCTCCAGGGCCTACTATCCCTGAGGAACTTGACAATAAAGTAGTTATACGAGCAACATATGCTTTAACAGAACATGAAGCTTTTTTATTTACAATGGCTTTACAAGGAATTGTTATCCAAATGAGAAAAGAAAACTTTAATTTACCAAACCTTAGAAAAGTTTTCGTTTTATGCACAAAGAACGGAGAGTTTACTTTTATAGATAACGATGGAATGGGGTACTACATGCCATTTATTATATTAAATCTTGGAAATTGGAGATCTGGAGTGTGGTCTGATTTGCACATATTGGCAGCATTTATAGAAGAATTTTGCCATCATTTCTGGTCAATTGAAGACGAGGAAATAGTTAAACGTAAAGTAATAGACATACTGAATGTTATCTTAAAAGAAGATATAACATTTGAAAAGTTATATGGACCTAAATGGAAACTGGCATACCCAACAATATACACGGATGATGTAGAATGAACAGAAAAGGAGTGATAAGGTAAGATGGAAAAAGACCAATTAAACAAGACACATTTTAATTATTATTTTAAATTGGATATTAATTACAAAAATATTTCTAATGAAATAAAAGATGAATTACCTGATAAAAGCAAAACTAAAACAATTCCAATTGACTCCGTAAACGTTAGAAAAGTTAACTAAAATTTTCAAAGCACAAAAATCAGAAAAATAACAACTGTAAGAGGGCTTATGCAAGTCCTCTTTTATTTTTCCCAAAATTTGAAAGGGGAGTGTAAATGGATTGGCAACATGTAATTGAACGCATAGCAGTAAACGCAGGATATATCGTCACAATTTTTACAGCGATTAAATACTTCGTTTTGAACCCGTTGGAAAAACGGCGCAAAAAAGAAGATGATGAGAAAATTGCAGAACAGAACGCATTTCAAGAGCGCATTTTACAAAAGACTTCCGAAAATCAGAAACCGCTAGTTGAGACGCTGGATAGCTTAAAACAGCTTATTGAGGACACACGGCGTGATAGCGATAACTTGCATAAGATTGCTGATGTCAACGTTAAGGCAATCGGTAAACTAGACGAGGAAATAGATAACCACGACAAGCGCATTTATCGGTTGGAAGTTAAGAATGGCTTTATCAAAATGGAGGAAGAGAAGTAATGGACATTTTAAATTATGTCGTGCAAGAAGGACTGGTTATGATTCCAGTCCTTTTTATTATTGGAGAGATTGTTAAAGGTACTGAATTACTTTCAAACAAATGGATACCACTAGCAGTGTTGATTATTAGTATCGGCTTTACGCCATTGTTATTAGGATCATATACAGCAGATAATATTGTCCAGGCGGTGCTTGTTGCTGGTGTAACCGTCTTTGGTAACGAGTTGATTAAGCAATCAAGTAAAGGGGATGTTAAATAATGTCTTACACAATTCAAAAAGACTTAACTTTAATTAATAAAGGTACTAAAGGTCTTAACAAACCACAATGGATCATTGAACATTTTGTAGGTGCAGCAGGGCAAGCTTGGGGAAATGCTAACTACTTTAAATCAGTGTATCGTGGTGCTTCAGCTCATTACTTTGTGGATACCAATAATATCGTACAAGTGGTTGAAGATGATACCCCAGCATGGCACGTTGGTGACGGACACCGTACTGGTAAAGGTGCTTATAACGGCTATCATGGTTACGGTGCGACAAATAACAACTCAATTGGTATCGAGATGTGTCAGGATACGTCAACTGGTTCAGACGTTTGGCATTGGGAATTCGACCATGAAACTATTAAGCGTGCTAAGTGGCTAACTAAGCAATTGCAAGCTAAGTATAATATCCCTGACGAACGTGTTATTCGTCACTATGACGTATCGGGTAAACTATGTCCGGGTAACTGGCAATGGAACGATTGGCAGAAGTGGAAAAACTTTAAAGCTGAATTGGCTGGATATAAAGTGGCGCAACAAGCTACAAACACCACTCAAAATGACGGCTATGTATCTGTTACGGCTAAGATGCACACTGTACAGACTGGTGAAACTCTAGGTGCTATCGCCAAGAAATATGGTGTGACAGTTGATAATCTAATTAAGTGGAACAAACTAGAGAATCCTAACCTTATTTTCCCAGAATCAAAACTGTACGTAAAAGACCCAGCAACCACAGTGTCAACTGGTCAACAATTACATTTACCAGCGAGTGCTAAAACATGGCGTGTATATAACCCTGGTGGACCATATACAGTAGGTAACGAGGTTCACTTATTAACACCTAGTACTTATGGTGGGTTAACTTATGACATTTTAGGTAACCCAGCACCTCACGTTTACTTAATCAAAACAAGCGTTAAAGGTACAGTAGCTATCTACGCTGGACCGGGAACGGGTGCAACAATCACTGGTAAAGGTGGTAGCGTGGCTAACACCACTAAGAAACTATACTTGCCGGCAAGCGCTGATACTTGGCGTGTATATCGTGTAAAAGGTCCTTACACAGTTGGCAATGAGATCCATCTACTAACACCAAAAGCGTATGGTGGGTTAAGTTATAATATCGTTGGTAACCCCGCCAATGATGTGTACTTAATTGACACTGACGTCAAAGGACGAGTTGCGATTTATGCAGCACCTTCAACTGGTGCTGTAGTTAAATAATTAAATAAATCAAAGCCCTCACTGCCTGTTTAGGTGGTGGGGGCTTTTTTTGTATTTCCTGTTATAATGTATTCGGTGATAATATGAAATTAATATCAAAAAATAAAGTAAGTAATACATTCAGCATACCTGATTGGCTTAAAAGTAAAGGTTACATGCCTAATTTTGATTATGCTAAGTTAACCACTTATTCTGGTAGTCCCGTGTACAGTCTATTTAGATTAATAGATGATAAATACATTACCTATGCAATCGTGGTAATTGACGGGTATAGATATGTATTTGAGATGACCAAAGGCAGCAGGGATGTCAAACAGGAATTTATAGATGAACTTTCAAATAATAATTGGACTTAAAATGGGCTTAAAAAGTTTTAAAATTGAAAATAATCAATGTAAATAATATAATTACAATCATTAAAAAGGTGGTATAGCACTATTTCAAATCAAATAACAAAGTTATTCAATCGAGTGGGAATAAAAACAAAAGACCTTACAAGCATTGGTTTAATAGTGTTTGTAGGGTCTTATTTTTTACTCTGATACCATTTAGTAATTCGGCAACTTCTTGATGTGCAGAACTCCATAAGTGCGAGTACGTATTTAATGTAGTTTGAATATTTTTATGACCTAATCGTTGCTATATTAGAGCTTCCAAAAAATAGCGGTACTATAATGGTACTAAAAGACCTCATAAACATCGTTTAATCAATGTTTATGAGGTCTTATTTTTTATTATGATTAACTTAATGATAATGGAAACCCTCGTTTTTTGTCATCAGTCCTATATATTGTAGTTCTTCATTTTTATACCTCTAAATAATGTGCTATATTAGAGTAAAAGTTTGGGAGGGAAATTATGTCGACTGTAGAAGATAAAATTCGTGTTATTATTGAAGCTGTAAGGATGGATTTAAATATTAGAAATTATTACAGTGCGTTAGTTGTAGCATTTACTTTGCCTGATGTAACATCAAAGTTGCAATTCCCTGATAAATATACTGGAGAGCGTTATGTAAAATGGTTCGAAGATTATATGCAAAGACAGTATATAAAAGAGGTAGGTGCCGACCATGAGAAAGTCAGTTTCTTAACTGGGGGAGATTTTTATGCATTACGTTGTTCTATGCTACACCAAGGGGAGACAGAAATTATTAATCAAAAGGCAAGAAAACATTTAAGTAATTTTATATTTTTAAAGCCTAGTCAATATACAAATAATTATATACACCGTAATAGGATTAATGATGTCCTCCAATTACAAGTAGATAAATTCTGTGAAGAAATTATTGAAGGTACGGAAAAATGGTTAGAACGGTATAAAAATAATTCTGGTATAAATGATAAAGCGAAAAATTTAATTGATATTCATGAATTTAATAATTTTATTTTTTAGAAATATGGTTTTAAGCAGCTTAAAATAATTAGTTGCTTTTTTTGTTGTGTATATTTATGAAAGGAAGTGGAAGGTGGAAACGTTATGTAGAGTGATCGAACTCGAAATATTGTTAGTTGAATATAAAGATGTAAGAAGCAATTTAATTTATGTGACGAATTTACAATTTAAGTGCAACACCTAAAAAATT